>JADHOA010000291.1 GCA_016779185.1 Rubripirellula sp. | reverse complement strand
TTGCACCGAACCATAGCGTTCCTGTCCCGTTGTCTCAACAAACCAATTGGCTTACCAAAGTTCTTATCCCTCCCAGCCGACCTCTGCCAGCCGGAACAACAACAGATCCTCGAATAAGATCCGCAAGAGTCTGGCAAGGTGGTCCAATCGTGGAACAGCCGTAGCAAGCAAACTGCGTGGCAGAAAACTCACTTAGCTCGCATCTCACCAACATCGGTCCTAAGCTGAATTCCCGAAAGGCAAGCGAATTACTCGGAACAAGGTGTCAAAAGTGATAAACGCAAGCTGGCTGACAATGAAAACAGATAGCCACATTAAGACACCCGAGGTGAACCCATAGCTGTGTAGTCCAATACCGAGTTCGTTGGTACCAAACCAACTCCAAGCCGTAACGATATTCCCACCGATCGCGAGAACCGAGAAACCTCTTGCACCAACGAGTCCGTCCCATCTCGCATGTAGCATCAAAGCATTCCAGATCACGATCAACAGAGCTCCGTTTTCTTTTGGATCCCATCCCCAAAATCTGCCCCAACTGTCATCGGCCCAGAGCCCACCGAGCACGGTTCCCACGAAACTAAAAAGAATTCCAAAGCAGGCAGTCCCGTAGCAACATCGATACAGGTCACGGAGCGTTTTCTGGCTGCCACGGAGCCAACCAGCAACGAGATAAGCGATACCCAGTGTTCCTGCAACCATGGTCGCAACATAGCCAAGTGTGACGCTAATCACATGCGTAGCGAGCCAGAACTGTGTATCTAAAACCGCCTCAAGAACAGGCATGGTATCTCCTGTATTGAGACCGTAAGCCACCAAAAGGGTTAGTGCTCCAGACGCGGCCCCCAACACATTACCAATGCCGTAGCGAAAAAGCTTTTCCAAAACCAATGAGAATAAAACGGCGGCCCAGCCTATAAATACGGCGGATGAATAAATATTGATAACCGGAGCGCGACCGGTGATTGCAATTCGACACACAATCGCGATTGTGTGGATGGCCAATGCAATAATCAGCGCCCCCCAAACACCTTGCCTTAACCTGGGCATATTTCTTGCGAAACAGGCCAAACCTTTGACCAAAGCAAGTAAGTAGAGAACCAACGCAACGCCCGTTGGCCAGTTTGACTGCATCCAACGTTCCAGAGAAACCATTTGGCTTCGATAACCGGGAATCTCATAGGCACCCACCAGTTCAAAGTGTTTATCCACCGAAGCATTAAAGGCTTCAGTATCTCCATCCCTGTAGGCGGTGAGCATCTCTGAGAAGGTTTCAACTCCAGGTCTCACCTCAGTGTTCGCTCCGTCCTCACCCGCTAATGCGATAGCCCGATAATGATCAAAGTATGCTGAAGCGAAGGCATCCCACTGTGGATCTTCAGGGTTGGCCTGCACGCCCATGGCTGAAGGGCTAACAATGGCGGGCGCGCTCATACCTTTTAGAGCGTTCATGCGATCTTGCAATTCCCTTAATGCCATTAACTCACGAGTCTGCTCGCTGGCGCCGGGAAACATCTGCTGAAACTGCTCTGCCGGCATCACCTGTGGAACTGGCCAACTAAACGCTGCAGCGGTCAGTGTGTATTGCCGTGTACGACTATCCAATTCAACCAGTTTTCGCTCCTTGAACGAGCGGTCTCGCGGCTCCTTCTTCATCGCCACTTCGATTTGCTGTTGTACCCCATTCCAACTAGCAAGAATCTCATTTAGCGAGTAGAGCTTGCTCTGACGACGTTCCAAATCAAGCTCACTCCGAACCTCTTCAGCATCAATCCTAATCATTGGAAGATAACGCAAATCCGGGCTATCGATTGCAACCTCCATCAGCCACTGCATCGCAGTAATCTTCTTTGACTCACCGCTGCCTCGTGAGGTATCAATCAACTTACCGACACCGGATAACCTCTTACTGATTCCACTTAAGTTTGGATCGGACGAGTCAAACGAAAGACTCTCGCGGTTACTGATCGCTTTTAATGCCTGACGGGCATACGAATCCAACGGCATCACTCGGCCGCGAAAGCCCGTAGGAATTGAACCAGCCGCGTAGAAATCAAAGGTCTGCTGCCGAACCTGAGGACGCATGGTATTCATCACTGCGTCCCAAGGGACCATCATGTAAATTCCCAGTATCGCAAACCCGCCAACCGTAGAAATTACGGGCAAGTAGTCCCGAAAAATACTTTTTTTGGTGATCTCAGAGCCGGATTCACCCACAACCTTTCTCGTCTCCCGCTCGCGTCGTCGCAAAAATCTCGCCAGCGTTCCCATGAAATGCGCTAGCATTCCAAGGGCTGTGATGCTGCAGGCAACATACGGGATTAGCCAACCAGAGTTGCGGACAACTTGAATGCCCGTCATCTCTTTACCATCTGGCAAAGCTGAATAATTAGACTGATAAAAGGTCTCGCCGCGGTAACGGAGCGGATTATTCATCCAAACACGTTCTCGGCGATCCTCTCCTGTTTCGGGGTCAATAATTCTGATAAACGACGAATAGTCTCTCGGGGTAGCAGTGCCGCTGTAAGTAACTTGTCGAACATCTTCAAGCTGCACCCAGTACGGCTTCACTTCGCGGTGTAGTTTCAAACCAAATTGATAATCTTGCCCCGCAACCGTAACACTATCGTAAATGTCCTTGGAAGTACCATTTGGAACCAAAATTTCCCGATCCGAAATGATCTGACTAACCAGAAACACACCCAATGACTGGCTGGTTTCCTTTTCAAGTAATTCGATATAAGCCGAGGCGAGATTCATTTCCGAATCTGCACCTCCCGACTTGCTCGCCTCGTTGGCAACAACTTCTAATCCAACACCTTTGGTAGCCAAGTTCCCTGATCCAGTTGGATCATCTAACGTCGAGTTCTCAAAAAATTCCAGAACTCTCACATCAACGGGCAACTGTGAATCCTGAATCAATTCGCCCTTTTGCTTGGAAGAGATCAAAAGTGATGAGGGAATAGGTGCAACAGTAATCTGGTTTCTTTCCTCGTCTGTCCGCAAAAACGCCAACTCAATTTCATCCAAATTGACCAATGTGTTGGATGATTGTCCCTCAACCAGTGTGAGGCGTTGCTCTAACTGTCGGTCACCAAACACGAACTGGCCAAACATAAGAAGCCCAACTCCCAAGTGCAGCAGAACATTGCCTCCCTGTTTCCCAAAGACCATCAAGCAACCGATAAGCATAACGACCCCGGCACCTAGACCCTTGGTAAGCTGCCAAACAATGCGAAGGCCGGGATCACCAACTCGAAAGCCAGTCATCACACAGTAGAGTATGAAGGAAGCTGAAATAAAGCAGAGAGAATAACCAATCACTTTGATGGTAGCGTTGGAAACACGATGCGATGCGGCAGCGGCAAAAAAGGTAATGATCGTAAGTGATGCTAAGACCACCGCCCATAAAACCTGGTAACTGATTGGTGGCACACCTTGCAAACCATCGTTGCTATGGCCGGCAGAGATTACCACCGCAGCCAACAAACTTCCGACAGCAATCAAACTCCAACCAGCTTGTGCCTGCAGCCCTTTCGAGTGAATTTTAAACCGAGTGATTTTGGCAGCCAAAAGATTGACCATCAATAACATTCCGATCATTGCCCCACCCGGTATCGGGAGAACTCCAGGAATTGGCGTGTCATGCCTATAAAACGCCTGTGGAAAGAAGTCGTCGATGTGAAGCGGTGCGATCCAAGAAAGAAAGTATCGCTGCTTGACTTCCAACATGTTCATCTCGTCCTGAGCCAAGGTTCCTACCATGACAATGACGAGCGACAATGCGAACAGAACAACCGTCAACCTGAGTGAACCCAAGGCCTTCAATATCCCGGACGAATTCACAGTTGATGAGGAGTGAGAAGCGACTGACACAGTGGTATTGGACATTGAGCTCTAGTTTCCAATGAACAAAAGGCTAATGGTCTAAAATTTAAACCGTAGGCTTTTAAGGAAGTCTTGTATTTGTCTTTTTTGGGATTCGACGGTCCCTAAAGGACCGGTCATTTTGATGAAAATGCTTTGCTCCGACCCTAACGGGACGATCGTTGCATCGATTGCTTGTGAGTCTGAATCCGATTGACTCTTTAATAAGAACCGTTGAGCCTTTCTACCATCAACTTCAAGTTGCTCAGCTGACTCAATGGCCTGATCAATTACTGCATCAGAAAGCTCCCCCTCGGTGATCTGCCCTAGCCAGCGAGAGATATTTCCACGTAAATCACCACCGGCGACGATCACTGTCATTTCAGATGCAGAATCTTCGGGTCCAACTACAAACGAAGCAAGTCGCATAGAGCTCGCTCTCCCGTCTCGCCATCCCTCCGGACGGTCAAACTGAATTCTAGGGTCATCATTTTTTGCGACGGGCTGTGAGTCTTTATTTTCAGCAGTTGATTGACTCAGGCTCGCCGCAGGGCCCGCAGTCGCTCCGCTGGCAAAGGGAGGAACCATCGCAGATGATGAATCAGAAGGCTCACCAATTAAATCTACCCAAACACCATCCTGCTCGGAGGCCAAGACATCCAAAGATTCGCCACCAGCCAAAGGAGCGTCTGAACTTGGTAAGTTCAGTTGGCCTCGCCAGCGATTCACATTTGCAACAACTTGCCGATCCCAATCTTCCTGCAATGAGAGCGAAGAAATACTGATATCAAGCTGCTTCTGTGGTGTTTCGACCGATATGCTTGCGAATCGCATGGGTTTATCGGCAGCTCTTCGCCAATTTGCTGGAAGGTCATTTAAAAGAGGTTCGTTGTCCACAAAGGCAACTGTCTCGACAAACGTCCGAAACGGCTGAATAACTTCACTGATCGCGGAATCGGGGCCCATCACTTTAAAAAACCAAACTTGATCGCCTCGGGGGAAAAACGCTCCAAGCATCCGCTGTTTCTTGGGTAAAAATTCTTGAGGAACCCGTGTTGAAATAACGTAAGTTTCGATAACCGGAGTTTTTTCGCACCCTCCAACAAGCAGGAGTCCGACAAATATCGACGCGAAATAAAAGGGTGTTATCTTCATATTGAAAAATGATTGCCGCGGGACTCCGAGCTGTTGTCGCTTCGAATACGTGTTGTGGGTTTGGGACACCGGTTATCTCGAATTTAGTTTAGGCACATAGCAACTCCAGGGGTGCTTGGCAGCCCTCGAAGCATTCTCCGACCTCAAGCTAGCTCGATTGATTCATTTACTCGCAACATAAGACAACTCCTTCCACGCCGATTAAAACGCTTCGAATAGTCAACTTGCCGCAAAAAGTGACCAACCGAGTGCTGAGCTCACCTACGCAAAGTTTAAATCCAACTCGAGAACGTACGGCTCTCAGTGGCTGTGATCACACTATATACGCGTGCTGCTGAGTCGTCGTACCCAACATTGACTCGATTTGTGGGGTATTGCAGTCCCTAGACAGCAAAGACGGAATCTAGGGATTATAGAGACACCTGCAACGCAATATCACCTAGCGATGGCACGGACTGGCTTCTACAGAATTCGATCCCGCAGAGGTGCAAGTACTAAACCAGTCCGAGCAAAGCCATTTGCCCTGCATGTCAAGTATCAGGTGAGTCATCAAGAAACGATGGATCTCAGCAACCGCTACCAACCCATCATTTCAATGAGCGAATCCGTTAATGAGCTAATCGGAGTCGTTGGTTCGGCATAGGTCCATAGATTACGCACTAAGTCAGTCATCAGCATGCCTCCCAAGCTCATCACGCAGATAATCAGTACCAATGTGACACACTGAAATAGCGTGAAAGGAACTTCGTACGCAGCAGCGGCAGAAACGGGCGTGCTGACCACCTCGCCATCATCCAGAGCAATTGCCTC
>JADHOA010000290.1 GCA_016779185.1 Rubripirellula sp. | reverse complement strand
ATTCGGTCAATGCCTTTTGTGCAATCTCAACAACCAAGAGTTGCGCGACGAGACACGGATTGTTCATCAAGGTAAATCAGTAATCGCCTACTGCCCGTATGCGAGCGATTTCCCGATGCAAATTCGCATTAGTCCACTTTCTCACAAACCCTACTTTCATGGGGCGAGCAATCAACTACTTGATGAGTGCGCATTACTGACTCGCCATCTGATCATGACTTTGCAGCGAATGATTGCAGAAGTCTCCTACAACCTTATCATCTCGACCTTACCACCAAATCGCAACGACCATGAACAAGCATTTCACTGGTCAATCGATATTTGCCCTCGAATCTCTGGCTACGCAGGATTCGAAATTGCAACGCAAAACAATATTAATTGCATAATGCCGGAAGAAGCAGCGGAAGGTTACCGTAGTGAACTCTCAGCCGATTACCGACAATAAAATCAGGAGCACAACTCTGAGCTTACGAAACAAATGCCCAAAAGTTTTCGTCTATTCCTTCATGCTGAAAGCTTTCGCCAACTTAGCAGACAAGGGATTATCTAGGATCACGAGGCTCCTTGAAGTCGCTTCGGTATTGGGAATTCGATAACAAATTTTGTACCTCTTCCTACTTCGCTTTGAACATTGATCCGACCACCATGAGATTCGATGATTCTTCGAGCAGTTGGCAAACCTAGTCCTGTACCACCATCCTTTGTGCTGTAGAACGGTTCAAACATATGCAGGACCGTTACATCGTCTACTCCTCGGCCAGTATCTATCAGATCTAAAGCCACACTATTTCGCGTCGTGTAAGTTCTCACTAGCAACTGCCCACCGTTAACCATTGCTTCGATAGCATTCTTAACCAAATTCATCAAAGCAGCTTGCAGTGAATCACTGTGCAACAAGATGGATGGTAAGTCAGCATCAAGATAACGCTCAATATCGATCCCCTCTTGTTCAGCCTGTGCCTGATAAGCACGTAAAACCATATCAATTTGGTCGTTCAAATTCCCTGAGACGAGGTCGATATCACGTAGACGCGTGTAACGTAGAAAGTCTCGCAAAAGTGATTCCATTCGCTCACACTGACCTCGAACAATATCAATACGGTTCACCAATCGACGACTCAGCCGGGAATCCATTTCCGCAAGGTCTTCGCTTAGCAAGTCGATATTCATGTGAATCACGGATAACGGATTCTTGATTTCGTGTGCAAGCGAACCAGCTAACTCCGCGAGTTCTTCATACCGAGCACGCATCGGATCGATTTCGCTATTCTGTTTTTGATTGGCAGTAGTCATCGGAAAAAATCAATCACTTTATGAATTTACGAGCGGTCAAATCAGATTGTAACTCAGACAGACGAGAACGCTTGCTTGAATCCTACTGCCGGGCCTGGAAATCAAGTACCGATGAAGAGAAAGGAGAAACAGTCCAAGAACAACTTGATCAGAATGATTGATATTTTGCTCGCTATCGCCCCAATAGAAATCACAGCCGGTTTTGATAGTATTGTTGCGTAAGACTACAGGTAGCGATTCACATGACCTCTACCCAAAGGCTGGCATCTTTTCGCGACTAATCAACGAAGCTCGAATTTCGACCTTTGGGACGGTTGTGCACTGGCCTCCAGACATTCAAAATCATCTGTAATGAAGCTAACGCTTTAAAGACTCGCACTTGCCAGTAGTCATATAAGTACTCCAAGAAACTTATTCTTCACTCGCTCTGTTAGATCCGTTTCATCATGACTGATACAGCTCCCGAAACTAAATCCGATCCTTACTTTCAAAAACTTTTTGCCGATCGCATTGGGGGCGTTAATTACGGCAAAGACACAGAAATCTATAAATTTGAAAAGATTAAGCGAGCTAAACGCAAAGCCTTAGCTTCGCAGCCAGAACGAAAGCTACTCGATTTTGGTATTGGTGAAAATGATTCCATGGCCGACGTAGTAATACGCGAAGTAATGGCGTCGGAAATCAACAAGGTAGAGAACCGTGGTTATGCAGATAACGGAGTTGCAGAATTCAAGGAAGCTGCTCAGCGATTTATGAAGCGTCGATTTGGTGTTGATTTGGATGCGGCTACACAAATCAACCATTGCATCGGAAGCAAGCCGGCCTATGCCATGCTTCCAGCATGCTTCATCAATCCCGGCGACATCACCTTGATGACAGTACCTGGTTATCCAGTTGCTGCCACACACACTCGGTATTACGGTGGTGAAGTTTACAAGCTACCGCTTTTGGCAGAGCACGATTTTCTTCCGGATTTGGATTCCATTCCCGATGAAATTTATGATCGAACAAAACTACTAGTTCTCAACTACCCCAATTCACCAACCGGTAAGACCGCACCCGCAGAGTTTTACGAAAAAGTCGTTCAACTTGCAAAAGAAAAATCGTTTGTCGTTGTTCAGGATGCCGCCCACATACTTCTAACCTTTGATGGAGAACCGAGAAGCTTCCTACAAACGCCTGGTGCTGTTGATGTCGGAGTCGAAGTTCACTCAATGAGCAAGGGCTACGACATGATTGGATGGAGGATGGGATTTGTCTGCGGAAACCAGCTTATCGTCTCTGCCTTTGCCGACGTGAAGGACAACAGTGATAGTGGACAATTCATGGCGACACAAAAGGCGGCCGCTGCTGCTCTAGATAATGACGTGATACCCAATCAAATTAACTCGAAATATCGCCGCAGGCTAGAAAAACTAGTGGCCGCACTACAAGCCTGCGGATTTGAATGCGAGATGCCCGGGGGGACGTACTTCCTGTACGCAAAATCTCCTGCGGGCACTAGGTCGGGCGAACTGTTTTCAGCGGCCGAAGATGCCACTCGGTATTTGATTGAACAGCACGGTATCGTAACGGTGCCCTGGGATGACGCTGGTGCGTTCCTTCGATTCAGTGTGACCTACGTTGCCGAGAATGCAGCCGATGAAGACGCGTTGATGGAGGAAACTAAAAATCGGCTCCTCAGCGCTGGTCTCTATTGGTGATAGACACTACACACATGACAAAACACTTTGGGCGAACGCCCGTTTTTGCCACTATAAACGAGGTCAAACGGCCTGCTAGAAACTACAAACTCGCTGATACGCAGTGCTGTAGTATCAGAGACGTGGGGAGCACTTTCTGGAAGCGAGCGCACGAAAAAACACTCGCCAAAAAAAAGATGGCAAGTGTTATTTGTCTGTGTTAGATCGTCAAAGAATCAGCCAGCTGATTTAATCAGTTTTACAAGACGGCTTTTGGTTCGGGCTGCGGCATTTCGATGAATCAATCGTCGGCTAGCTGCACGGTCAATTGATTTTTGAGCGCGGCGAAATTCCGTTTGCGCTGAATCAACGTCTCCCGATTTAATTGCGTCGTGTACTCGCCGAATTTGAGATCGGAGGCTGCTCCTAGCGGAACGATTGAGTAATCTTTGTACTTCACTCTGGCGAAGTCGTTTTTTGGCGCTGGCGGTATTTGGCATCTTCTGAGGACGTCTTTGGGCGTCGGCTAGCTGGAGAAAAAAAACAGTTGTAGTTTTCGCGGTCGAGTAGTATGGCTTCCGATTCGTCCGCTGTCCAGACTCGATGCCCTTCAGGCACAATGCAAATTATGAATGGCAGTGTTTTTCTTATTGGTGCCGGCCCGGGGGACCCCGGTTTATTGACGATGCGCGGAGCAGAATTGCTTCGTGGCTCAGATATTGTGCTGTATGACGGGCTTTGCAACCCGGAAATACTCGCTCAATCCCCTCAGGCGACGCACATTTGCGTCGGAAAACACGGCCAATCCCGCATCTGGAAGCAAGATGAAATCATCAAAGAGATGATCCGATATGCAAAAGAAGGAAAGAACGTATCCCGCCTTAAGGGGGGTGACCCTGCTGTTTTTGCAAGAACTGCAGAGGAAGTCGACGCACTGGCCAAAGAGGGCATCAAATTTGAAATTGTACCCGGCATTACAGCGGCTTTAGCCGCTGGGTCCTTCGCTGGCATCCCCGTCACACACCGACAACTCGCCTCTGCCGTCGCGCTGGTAACGGGTCACGAAGAACCTGATAAATCGGCTTCATCACTAGACTGGGAGGCATTAGCTAGATTTCCAGGCACCCTCGTCATTTACATGGGAGTAACGACAGCTGATCTTTGGACACGGAATCTAATCCAAGGTGGATTGTCCCCCCAAACTTCTGTCGCAATCGTTCGACGCTGCAGCCTTCCCGACCAGCAGGTTTTTCGATGTAAGCTCGAGGAGATACCAAAATTGTTAGGCGTTGGCATGAAAACACGGCCACCTGTCATTGTCGTTATTGGAAAGGTCTCGGAACTACACGCCCACGACTTTCAACAGTTTGCAAATCATCGGCCGCTGTCCGGGCAAACAGTGTTAGTAACGAGGCCCGTTGAACAAGCAGAACCACTGGTTGCAGAACTGCGGAAGTTAGGTGCACATGTCATCATCCAACCAATGATTCGGATCTCTTCCCTGCCAAACTTTGATGAGATCGACCGGGCAATCGATCATCGTGGGGAGTGGAACTACATTATTTTCTGTAGTCAGAATGGTGTGCGACATTTCATGGAACGCCTCTTTGAAAAGAACCTAGATTCTCGATCGTTAGCTGGCATCAAAATTGGAGTGGTTGGTTCCAAAACAGAACAAGCTTTGAAGCAATATGGGATCCAAAGCGATATTGTCCCCACGGACTTTAATGGAGACCAGCTTGCGGGAATAATTGCTTCAGAAGCCAACGGTAAGAAAGTCTTGATCATTCGTGCAAGTCGAGGCAATCAACGCATTTCAGAGATCCTGACTGAAGCTGGCTCGCAAGTAACGCAAATAGCCTCCTACTCTCACGAGGACGTAACGGAGGTTGACGACACTATTTTAGAAAAGATGGCGTCGGGTGAAATCGATTGGGTAACGGCAATGAGCAGTGAAACGTTGAGAAATCTGTACCGATGCTTTGGTGACTCACTGCGAGACTGCAAACTTGCGACGATCAGCCCGATAACTTCTCAAGTGGCAAAGGAGCTAGGTTTGACCGTTTCAGCTGAAGCAAGCCCCTACACTTCTCAAGGTTTGATCCAATCCATACTGAAAACAAAGCCATGATCCCCAAGTCTTATCGCGCGATGCATCAAAAGTATCCTGAAATGATGCGTGCCTATGAAGAATTTAGTGAATCGACTCGGTCTGCAGGGCCACTAAGTCCACGTGAAATCGCATTGGTGAAGCTTGCTGTTTCAATCGGCGCGGGGCTTGAAGGTGCAGCAAAATCACATACTCGAAAAGCGATCGAAGCAGGCTGCACCATCGATGAGTTGAATCACATCGCGATCGCTGCCGCCCCCACCATCGGATTCCCAACCATGATGCGCGCTAGATCTTGGCTGAATGAAGCGATTGAAAATGAATAACGCTTCGAAAGATCTCTCATCCAAGCTCTTGGGGGTTGTTCTCAACGGCGGTAAATCCACGCGAATGAGGCACAATAAAGCGTCACTACGACTAGAAAATGGTGATTCGTTTCTTGAGCATGCCATTCAGCGAATGCAACTTCTCTGCTCAAACGTTGTGATCTCAACGGGAAGCAAAATCTCCGCTGGGCAAGCGAGAAGAAATATCACCTCGCTACCAGACACGGATGAGTTCCAACAAAGTGGACCGTTAGCGGGAATTGCGACATGCGTCAAATACGCAATTACGAACAATTTCCATGCTTGCTTATTCACACCAATCGACTTACCCAACCTTAGCGCTCAAGACTTGCAACAAGTACGAAAGCGATGGTTTCAGTCACCCTTGAGGCCTGTTTGTGTCGAGAATCAATCGAGCGGATTGATCGAACCGCTGGTGTCA
>JADHOA010000289.1 GCA_016779185.1 Rubripirellula sp. | reverse complement strand
GGATGTATCGGTAAAGCCGAGACCAGGCGTTGAACTTCTTCAGCGTTATGTTCCGATCAGACGAGTCGGAGTATGCGTACCGGGCGGTGCGGCGGCTTACCCATCGACAGTTTTAATGACCGTGGTGCCAGCCCAGGTGGCGGGTGTTGAAGAGATCGCGGTTGTCGCTCCTCCGACTCCCTTTGGTGCGTACAACGATGACATGCTTGCAACCTGTTTTGAGCTCGGCGTCCAAGAAGTCTATCGCGTGGGTGGCGCTCAGGCTGTAGCAGCCTTGGCCTTTGGAACCGAGGATATTACACCGGTCGATAAGATTGTCGGTCCTGGTAACTTATTCGTTGCCTTGGCGAAAAAGCATGTCTTTGGAACAGTTGACATCGATTCCTTTGCGGGGCCAAGCGAAGTAATTGTGATAGCCGATCAATCAGCCAGAGCAGATTTTGTGGCTGCTGACTTGTTGGCGCAGGCGGAACACTCTCCCGGATCGGCGATCTTAATCACTTGGTGCGAGCAACTGATTGATCAGGTTCAAATTCAATTAGCGAAACAGCTAAAAGAACTGGCGCGGAACGAATTAACTCAAGACAGCCTGGAAGATTTTGGTGCGCTCATTCTCGTCAAAGACGCTCAACAAGCGTGTGACTTGACCGATCAGTTTGCTCCCGAGCACCTGCACATCCAAACCGAGAATCCCCAAGAGTTGATGCTGAGAATTCGCAACAGCGGGGCAGCATTCCTAGGTAATCATACTCCAGTGGCACTTGGAGATTACGCCGCTGGCCCAAGTCATGTTTTACCCACCGGTGGAACTTGTAGCTGGGCAGCCGGTCTGTCTAGCAATAGTTTTTTGCGAAGTGGCAGCGTGACAGCGTTTGATGCAAATGCTCTTGCTCAGATTTCCGATGATGTTGTCAGAATAGCTGGCAAAGAAGGGCTTACTGCACACGCCCGCAGCGTATCAATACGCTGTGAGACCTCCTGATCATCTGAGTTCCAGTCGCTTAGACTACAGAAATGTTACCGCGGTAATTGATCAAGTTTTTTTGCTGTCCACTTAACCATCGTGATTCTCAAATGGTAGATCGCACCTCATACCGACCAGCGGTAGCAGCGTTATCAGGTTACGTTCCCGGCGAACAACCTCCGCCGGGAAAATTTATCAAACTCAACACAAATGAGAATCCTTATCCTCCTCCACCTCAAGTTGTCGAGGCGATAAAGCAGGCTGCGCATGGTCCGCTCAATCGATATCCTGATCCAATGGCAGGCGCATTTCGAAATGCTGCGGCACAGGCTTTCGGGCTTCCTGGGCCAGAGTGGGTCTTAGCAGGGAATGGTAGCGACGAGATCTTGACGCTGCTGGTTAGAGGTTTTGTTGGCGAGGGCGAGAAGTTGCGACTCCCCTTCCCCTCGTACGTACTCTATCGAACTCTAGCCGACATCCAGGGTGCCCAGTGGGAGCAAGTTGAGTTCGACGAGAATTGGCAGTTACCGAATAGTTTTGGCGAGTCTGGCGAGAAATTGAAACTCGCTCTGTTACCAAATCCAAATAGTCCGAGCGGAACGATTGTTTCTCGTGATGCCATCGTAGATTTAGCTTCTGAATTGCCCTGCCCCCTCGTTGTCGATGAAGCGTACGCCGATTTCGCAGAGGAGAATTGTATTGATCTCGTCGTTAAGCACGACAATATCTTTGTCTCGAGAACTCTAAGTAAATCCTACGGTCTGGCTGGTATTCGTTTTGGTTTTTTAATCGCGCAGCCCGATGTGATCTCTCAATTAGCAAAAATTAAGGACAGCTATAATTGTGATTCGATTTCGATCGCAGCGGCGACAGCTGCAATGAATTCTTCAGAGTGGCTTGCTGACAATTGCAGAAGAATCATTGCAACCCGAATTCGGATGGCACTGGAGCTTCAGAAGATGGGTTTTTTGGTAACACCATCTCAAGCTAACTTCATTTGGTGCAGACATAAAACGATAGACCATCGATCTATCTACGATTTTCTCAAACAGCAACAGATTTTAGTTCGTCTAATGGATTACGGACATCGTGGTGATGGTTTGAGAATCTCCGTCGGGACGGATGAGCAGATCGATGCATTATTGTTTCTTCTTGCAAACTACGTTTCCTAGTTTGCATGCGCCAACATCCTCCACTGCTGCTGCCTCTCCTAAGCTCGTTCTATGACACAGACACCATCGCAATCTCGCCAGGCATCCGTGCATCGAAAAACCGGAGAGACCGAAGTCACATTGTCGGTTAATTTAGACGGAGCTGGAGATGGAGATCGCGAGTCTGGGATCGGGTTTTTAGATCACATGTTGGATCTCTTCGCTCGGCATTCACTGATTGATTTATCAATCAGTGCAAAGGGTGATCTTCATGTCGATGATCATCACACTTGTGAGGACATTGGAATTGTGCTTGGTCAGGCCATCGATCAGGCTCTAGGGAGCCGTCTTGGTGTTCGTCGGTACGGTCATTTCACACTCCCAATGGATGAGTGCTTGGTTACGACTGCTGTCGACATGGGTGGTCGATATGCCTTCGAGTACAATGCTCCTATTGCTTCCAGCAAGATCGGCAGGTTTGATTCTGAATTGATTGAGCATTTTTGGCAGTCGTTCGCCGCTAATGCGAACTGTAATTTGCATGTGGTGTTACACCATGGACGTAACTCACATCACATCGCGGAATGTATTTTCAAGGCGACGGCTCGTGCGATTCGCATGGCGATCGAAGTTGATCCAAGACAAAACAGCGTTCCAAGCACTAAAGGCGTTTTGTGATCCTTGGAGAATAATTCGCTTGCGGTGAGCATATTTATTTTCGTTCAAGGTTCGTCTCTGGGGATGTAGCCCACTAGAGCTAAAGCAATCAGGCATCCCACGACCGAGAACAAGAGCAGATTAGAGAAGACCGCGATTGAGGTAAGAAAGAGGATACCGGCTGTCGCAGCCATGCGATCGGATAGCGTCCACAGGAATAAACCTGCCGCCGTCTCCATCATCACAACATTTCTGCTGTGCCACATCGCGATACGTTTTAGCTCTTCTGTTGAAAACTGGTCTCGAAGGAAGTTAAACACCCAGTAATCGCGATCCACGAAGTAGATGTCATAAAGAACTTCCCCTGACCAGTATTCGTTGGTCCATTTGCCAACTGCGCCACCTAATAGAATCATCGAAATAATTAACCGCGATAGAAAAGCGGCTTTGCTGAGAAGTTGATCTGGTGTGTCGCGATTCATGCGACTTCCAAACCACCACGACCAAATTGCACACCACCAAGCCGTGACGAAAGTTGCGTCGTTGTAACTGGCTTGGTGGGTGCAAAGAATACTTAGGCCAGTGATTGAAGCAAGGTTGCAAGTCTTGCGAATGGATGATGAGGTTGTGATCAGATTTAAGGTTGCTGCAGCAACAACGCCCACAAATGAGATATGAAGAACGGAGTTCGATCTCCAAAACGACGGAAAGAAAGGGTCTATAAGCTCGATTGAACGATAAACAGCGGTCGCATGCAAAAAAAATTTTAACTTCCATAAGATGGAAATCAGGATGCCAGCCTGCACTAATCGATGAGCGAGTAGGATGCGAGCGTCAGCACGATTTACATCAGAGCCAAGTGGCTTCGTATCCCGCGACACTTTTGGGTTTTGTGTTTCGGTAGAAATCGTTTTTTGCCGCAAGTTCATTCTTTAGGTGCTGTCAGTCGGACAACTTCGTATTGTTTTCGCGTTGATTCATTGCTGTATTCTAGAGTTGGCTTTAGGTGGAACTTTGAAGTCAGTTCCTGGCCCCGGTAGGAAGATTTGAGTGTAAACCATTGATTCTTGCCAAGGCGAAGATACTCGTATCTTCCATCGGCAAAAGTAAAGCAGCGAGCGGGGAAATGATTGAGGTGGCGGGGTTCGCTTTCATCCAAAAGCGGTGAAATAAGGCCAGGGGGATAGCTGTCAACTTTGTATTGGTTAGCAAAGTTGTACATCGACGGCACGGGGAATTGGCATGCCCAACCAATAAAGGATTCCGACTTCAGGTGGAATCGCTTCATGGTTTGCCTCGCGATGGGAGCCGCTAGCGGGGTTAGCACAAGCCAAAGTAACACGACCGAAATAGAGAAGATGATGCAGGCTAATGATCGATCTTCGCGAACCCAATCGGCAATTCTGCTGATTCGAACGACTGTCTTTTGGACTGTGGTCATCGGTTATCCAGGTCACTTTTGAGCGGCTGCATTGTCTTTCGCATTGCGATGGCTCAGGCTTTCCAGGCTTTCACGGTAGCAAAAAACTTTGAGTAGTCAGCTGACGATTGGGTTTCATTTCACGGGGCCTGAGGCCATTGGTCGTTGTAGAGTCGTTAAAGATGTTCAGCAATTTTTATAAGAATTTCTCGAACTAACTTTGGATTCGCATTTGGGTTTTGCTTCTTGGCTTGGCCAATGAGTGAACCAATAGCCTGAGGTTTTCCGCTTCGGTAATCCTCGATAACGTGTGGATTCTGTTTCAGTAGTTCATGGCATAGATTCTCTAATTCAGAAGAATCGACCTCTGTGATCCCTAACGACTGAATCGCTTTTTCAACCGTGACGCCATGGTCGAGCATATGTTGGAACACATCTCGTGCGCGAGAATTATCTAGTTCACCTTGGGACACTTTTTTTAGCAAGGCGCCAAGTTCGGAACTTTTAACCGGGAAATTTGCGACTGCGATTTGTTTCTCATTGATGGTTCGCAGGATGTCTTGTTGGAACCATGAGCTAGCACGTTTCCCATCGCCGCACGTGTTTGCTACTTCTTCGTAGAAATTAATAAATTCTCGTCCTTGATTGACGATGACTTCTGCATCGTAGGCTTTGATTCCATGTTGCGACTGGAGTCGTTCTTTGATTTGGGACGGCATTTCGCCGAGGCTGTTTCGAATCGCTGCAATTTGTTCGCGCGGGATTCTTACTGGTAGTAAGTCGGGATCGGGGAAATACCGGTAATCGGCGGATTCCTCTTTTTCTCGTTGTAAAAACGTGCGATTCGATTGATCATCCCATCCCCGCGTCGTTTTTGACTCATCGGCTATCGTTTTCCCCGTTTCTTCCCACGCGTCGTATTGGCGATCCACTTCGTAATCGATTGCGTGTTCCACTGCACGAAAACTATTCATGTTTTTGATTTCAACGATCGGTGTCGCGATTTTTTTACCATCAACATGAATGTGCAAGTTTACGTTAGCATCAACCCTGAGGCTTCCTTCTTGCATTTCACAATCCGATATTCCCAAGTGGGTCATTCGGAGTTTCAGCTCAGATAAATACGCTTTGGCTTCTTGGGAGGACCGAAGATCAGGCTCGCTGACGATTTCCAAGAGTGGCGTTCCGCAGCGATTCAAGTCAATTTTTGAGTCGTATTGCCCAGCGGTTTCGTCATGCATGCTCTTTCCGGCATCTTCTTCGAGATGGGCGCGTAGAATTCGAATTCGACGTTTCTCAAGCGATTCAGGACCAGTAAGGATGTCCAAGTAACCTTGCGAACAAATTGGTAAATCGAATTGACTGATTTGGTAACCTTTTGGAAGGTCCGGATAAAAATATTGTTTCCGATCCCACTTCGTCATGGGTGGAATCTCGCAATCTAGAGCGAGTCCTGCTTTAACCGAAAGCTCAATGGCTTGATTATTGATGACAGGTAATGCGCCAGGATGCCCGAGGCAGACTGGGCAGACCTGCGTGTTTGGCGCGGCACCAAACTGAGTGCTGCATCCGCAGAACAATTTGGTGTTTGTTTTTAGCTGGACGTGCACCTCGAGCCCGATGATTGTCTCGGTGGGATAGCCGTTCGATTGATTCATATTGC
>JADHOA010000016.1 GCA_016779185.1 Rubripirellula sp. | reverse complement strand
GACAATAACTCGGAGGCTCTTTCTAAGCCGAGTAATAAACCAATGCCCGCGACCGACTTGCGAGTGAAGTCTTCACCGTAATCAAGATTAAAATCGGTTGACTTGTCAAAGACCATTGCAGCATCAGCGTAACCAGCACCATTTGGGTCGGTAGGAATACGCAGCGTCGCGTTAAGCCTCGAGCTATAAGCAGTCGTTAAATTGGTGTCGGGGACGGGCTGAAGTCTTGAATCATCACCCACCGCAAAAGTAATTCCGTCGGCGGCGGTCTCTCGGAACTGAACACCGATACTGCCTGACCACAGATCCAATGCCTCACGAATCCGTGTCTTTTGGACTTCGGTGATCTGATTGAGATAGTTTGTTCCAGCGACGTTCGCGAAAATCCCTTGGAAGTTGTAAGCAATCTCGGTCACACCTGCGGTAACGTCCGCGCCAAAATCTGGGTTGATATGGTTAAATCGCTCGTCCGCACCCGGATCGTTATCCGATCCAACGGGCTGAATCACGACGGTCTGAGGATCAATCGTCTCGGAGAGCAAGAGACTGGTGAGAGCCCCGCCTTGACCGAATACGCCAACGTCAAACGCCTGCTCGAGCGTGTCACCGACCGCTACCAGCGAAATAGCAGGGGCTCCGATTAGTCGACCCGGAACTAAAGTTGCCGTAAGATCCGCTGTGTTCTGTAAGGTGGCAACGAGACTGATGTCTCCGGAAAGACCGTTGGCGGGATTTGCCACAAAGGTCACCAGATCATTGACTGTGGGCGATGCACCGCCGAGATCGAACGTCACCGTTCCTAGCGGAAACGGCGCAACCGATGCAGACAGACCGGCTGCACCACTGTCAATAAATTCGATCTGCCGACCCGCAGAACCTTCACCGACCGCTGACTGTTCGGTGAAACGAAGCGATAGTCCAGAGACCCCAAAGTCGACAACGGCGGAAGCAACAACGGTAGTCTGTACGGGTGGTAGGATGACATCAATTCGATCATCAACAGCCGTACCGATGCGCAAGCGGAAGGTTCCACCCTCTATGGGTACCCCAGCATTCCCATCTGAGTCTTGACCAAGCTCGTTCAGATCCGTCGCAAAGATCAGACGTGCCGTGTGTGTAGCCTCGTCGTAGATAACGGTCTCTGGGTGATAGAGCGCGTCATCACTGTTTCTCACCGTCCCCTGCGTTAGGAACAATTGATAGAAACGAGGATGCTCAACCGATCGAATCGTCGGATTACCACTCTCATCATTTTCAACAAACATTGGGTCTTCGTTGAAATAGACCACGATTTCGTTGCGATTCTGATGAAGGGTTCCGTTCGGTTGCCGAATGACTGGTTGCGGCACCACCGCCTCGATGAGCGCACCGAGCTTCAGATTGAATCGAGTCGTATCGATACGCTGCCCCGACACACGTGGCTGCAGCAACTCGCCCAAATTGTTACGAAGTCCGACGATGCCCTTGGAGGGATCGTCGTATCCGAATACTTCCACTTGATATTGATCGTCAGGTAACGCCTCCGCAAATCGCACCAACACTTCGTTATCGGCGTTATCCGCAAGAGTGACCAAGCCAGGTTGAATGACAAGATCGTCGGACGTTCCCAACTCACCATCATCACCGGCCCTCGAAATCTTGATGCCGTCAAACGTCCCGGCGTCAATGATTTGATTCTGATCGAAACGGAGGGTTAGAACCCGCGGCGCAGTCTCGATCGTGGAGCCCTCGACGATGAGTTCGCCGACGTTTGGCTGAATACCAATCAATTGTGGACCAGCCAGCAGTTGTCTCGACTCAAGCGTCTCTAAAATATGTCGGCGCCGCTTGCTGCGATTTAGCTTGCGACCGTCAGGACGACCCTTACTAAAATTGCGCGCGTCAGTGATGTTTGAAGAGACCGTCGAACTGTTTTTTCGCTTACGCGAGGTCATAGACCGAACCTTCCAGGCGATGTGATCCTTGTTGATGCATCAACGAGTCTCACAGTGAAATGGTGGTAGTAGGACAGCAGGCCACAGGCATTTTGACGTTTGGAAGTGCCCAGAACTGCGCCTAACGACTTGGTCTGACAACGCGCACCGGTAGTTGCAGCGTTGCAGAAACAGTCGCCAAGTATAGTTGCAGCCCAAGAACCCGCAAACATTTGCTGTTTTTGCTAATCCTCACTTGAACAAAATCGATGAGTTAAAGACGAGTGAAATGTGCCTAGGCTGACCCTACCACTCGCTTTGAATCCTGCCGGATCGCATTTGATACGATCTAGCTGCGCCCGACCTTCCGTGCTCGGACCGAAGTTGTGTGACGACTAAGGACGCCAAAAAGTTCCAACGATGGCACCCAACGCGTCGAATTCAAACAGCTGAGCTGACCCATTCGAGCGCATTTCGTCCGCTAAACCTCGGTGTGAAAACGGTTGGACAGGGAAAATATTGCTGACATTTCCGATTTTGCCTATGCCAACCTGCTCGCTTTCTTTTGATGTAAGCCAACTGCAAGCCGGAAGAACCACCCCAATTCATCCAGCAAGCACAAGAAAACCACCCAAATTAACACCGAACCACTCTAAAGAGCTATACTTCGCCCGCCTGCTTGATTTCTCACTCCGCCGTCCAACAAGCTGCATCGGCGAAGGAATGAGCGAGTGTCCACAGGCTCGGGCGCCCGCTGTAGAAGGGGTCGCGAGACAAGAATCGTTGTCCAGCGAACCGAGATGACCACTCTCAACCCAAGCTACGCAGCAGCGGCCGAGCGATCCCCATAGCTGCTCGATGCTGTAATTAGGTAATCGGGCACTTGGGTGACCGGGCGCTTGGGTGACCGGGCGCTTGGGAGTTTCAGCCAGCGTTGCGGAAAGGCGTTCGCGCAAAGCATTGAGAAAGGCCGTCGCTATCGAGCAATGATTGGTTTCCGCGAATCGGAGCCTGCATCCGGATCAGAGAAATTCGGCGGATCAATGGGGATCAATGGGGATCAATGGGGATCAAATTATCAGGCATCCTCGTCGTCATATTCACCATCGTATTCGTCATCCTCATCACGATCTGGATGCATCGGATCGTCGGCGTCAAAAAAGAGGTCAGCCAATCCAAGGGGCACCGCCTCCCCGCCGAGCGCACGCTTTTGTCGTCGAGCGAGCTCCTCGAGATCGCTTGCTTCTTCACCAAGGCAACGCTCCAAGGCTTCACGCCATGCCTGATCACGACTCAAAGGATGATTGGAGTCCTGCTGTAACCGCTTGATTGCGTAACGCAATAAGTTGATTCCATCTCGGGGTGAGAAATCCAACTTCAGTCGATGCGATGCCTGCAAGAACTCCACCGTCATCGCCAACATTTCATTTTCAGCATACGGCAGGTGGTACTGCAGAATGGCCATTTCATCCTGCTTGTTGGGGAAACCAACTTTGAGAGTTGGTTGCAATCGACTGAGAATGTAATCGGGTATTTCAAACGTTGATTCATCATCGTTCATCGTTACCGCGGCACGAAAATCCTTTGACGCGGGGATTTGGATCCCGGCAACGATCGATTCGACCATTCGCCGTCCATCAAACAACGGCGCGAGCGATGCCCAAGACTTTTCATTCATTCGATTACCTTCATCCAGAAGGCAGATTCCGCCACAAACCATTGCGGAAACGAGCGGGGAAGCGTGGTAAGAAATGGTCCCGCTTTGACCGAGCACCGGAGTGACCAACAGATCTTCTGGTCGTGTATCAGCAGTGCATTGGTAAATGTAAAGAGGCAGTCCTTGCTCCTTGGCTGCCGCGATGACCAGTTGTGTTTTCCCCATTCCCGGAGATCCAACCAACCGGGGCGTCAGTGGCAAATCGGACTCGTCCACCGTGATCCAGCAAGCTAAAAGCTGCATGAGGATTTCACGCTGTCCAATCCATGGTGCCGAACCGGTGTAAGGCTGAGATAGTTTCAATCGAACGCCATCGATTTCGACGTAGCCGTCAACGGGTGTGTTCGTTCGTCTGCCGGAATCTCCGTGATCATCGGATCTGCTACTTTGAGCATTCATTTCTTCATGTCACCGTTGAGGTTATTTTCCGTTTCTGACTTCAAGGTTTTCAAGTGAAAGATCAATGATCGATCGCTCTCCAATCAGATCACTTCGCCCACCAGTCCGGAGCCGCAGATGACCCGTGGCCAAACGCGAACGACATAAGCAAACTTCACGATCGACGACCAAACCTTGGATCTTGATGGATCGCCGTGCACATCATGAACCAATTCTTGGTGCTTGAATAGCAAGCGGCGCTGAGGCAGGAAGCGGGCCACCGAAAACGATTTCCGGAAGCCCTCATCTTTTCAGGAGCCACCAATCCCTGAGATCCCCAATCGAAAACCGCCAGTCGACATGCCAGTCGACGCATTAACTCGATGGAACCAGCGGCTGTATTGGCTGAGACAACTGTGGATGGCCGCCCGCGACGTCCATCTGAATTGTCAAATGCTTTCTCCAGTTTTGATCATCAGGATTCGGGTAATCGCTGCGAAAATGAACACCGCGGGATTCAGTTCTCGCCAACGCCGAACTAACGATACATGAGGATAAAAGCAGCATATTCTGAAGCTCCCAACCTTCAATCGTTTCGAACTGGTGAGGCATCACATAAGCGGCTAGGGATCGGATGGAATCAATTGCCTCCTGCAATCCCTCGGAGTTCCGTTCTACACCCACCAGTCGTCCCATGAGACTTTTTAAAGAGACACGAACATCGGCAACATCAAACGCTTCGGTTGGCCGATGAACAGGATGCTCAAGTGGCAGAGAAATCATCCGCTGAGAGCCTTCGGCAGCGGCTCGTGACGCAGATTCACCGGCATGGGCACCGTAGACCAATCCTTCAAGCAAGCTGTTACTGGCCAATCGATTCGCACCGTGCAGTCCGCTACTGGTTACTTCACCCGCGGCCCACAAGCCGGGTAGCGAGGTTCTTCCCTGACGATCAATGGAAACTCCACCGATCATGTAATGGGCTCCGGGACGAACAGGGATTCGATCGCAAGCAATATCGAGTCCGAATTTTGCACATGCTTTGGCAATCCCAGGAAACCGTCGATGAACATGCTTGGAATCAAGATGGTTTAAATCAAGATAAACATTCGAATGCTTGGTCTTTTCCATCTGACGAATGATCGACTGACTAACAATATCTCGAGGGGCCAGTTCACCGCGTTCGTCATAAGCAGGCATGAATCGATCTCCATGGCAATCAACTAATCGTGCCCCTTCACCCCGTAATGCTTCGGTGATCAAAGAACGTGAAGCACCTGCGATGTAAAGCACCGTCGGGTGAAACTGCATGAACTCCATATCACGCAGCTGAACGCCTGCTCGGTAGGCAAGAGCTTGCCCGTCACCTGTCGCTACTAACGGATTGGTTGACTCGCGATAAACTTGCCCAGCCCCACCCGAACACAAGATCGTCTCTTTGGCCCATACGATTACCGGCTGCTTCCCCTGCTGTACGATCAATGCTCCACGACATCGACCTTCGTGCGTCAGTAAATCGACCGTGAACGCTTTCTCCCAGATATCGATGTTCGACTGACCTCGAGTTCTTGTGATGATGGCACGCATCACTTCTTGACCCGTCGCATCACCTCGAGCGTGAACGATCCGTTCGCGACTATGGCCACCCTCGCGCCCAAGCGAAAGTGTGCCCTCAAGTTGATCGAATTGGGTTCCCCAGCTCACAAGCTCTTCGATCCGCCGTGGTCCTTCGCGAATCACCATGTCGACAATCTCGGAATCACATAGATTCCCTCCTGCTCCAAGCGTATCTTCAACGTGAGACTCAAAGCAATCTTCGGGATCCAGCACACCGGCTATCCCGCCCTGTGCATACGAACTATTGGACTCTGCGAGATGATCCTTGGTAACGATCAAAACACTCTGGTTGGACGCGACCGCGTTTGCAGCCCTCAACCCTGCAAGGCCTCCGCCAATGATTAAGATGTCAGAGAAGCGGTGCAATGCCCTTCGCGAATCAAACGGCAATAAATAACGCGGTGTCAACATTGAGAGTCGTTTCTTGATCCAGAAAAACAATCGTGGCCAACGCTACAGCCGAACCGAAGGCTCGATCCGTGTGGATGATCCAATGACTAGGAATAGAGACAAATAAGTGCAAGACCTTCTCGCACGAAAACGGCAGCGATATGGCCAAGTTGCGGCGATACCATTGATCGAACAACGTCACCGACCGAACGGACGAACCATCAATCCGACGCTCCATCAATCCGACGCTCCGACGCTCCGACGCTCCGACGCTCCGACGCTCCGTGTCTACCCTACCGCGCGATCAAGCCATGGCAACAGGATATCCCAAACCATCATCTCTCGGGGAATCACACAACGAACTGTCGCACAGATCTACCCACCTGGACAAGACGCTTAGCCTGATGATCCGGAGGACCTTACCCAAGAAGGGGGCGGTGGGCAGGGTACTGAAGCGGGCAAACCTGACCCCCAAGGCTGCCGAATTGACTTCCGAAGCCTCGGGCGGGGTGCACTTAGGATTTTGCCCCCTGCGTTGGCCCTGCGTTAGCCCACATCAAGGGTAGGGGGGGTAGCCCATATTAAAGGTAGGCCCAGTGAATCAAGAAACGATTCCCAACTGAATGCTGCCGTAAATATGTCAGCACGCGACCCATCAACCGTCATGATCCACATAGCGCGCAATTCTCCTTTCCCATCCCAACTGCGTAGCGACAATCCCCTTTCGGGTGAGGAAATCGAGGTAAAAACTACTGGTCATGACATCAAAAATGCTGACGATTCATGATTCAAAATGCCTTTGGCATCACCAGCGTCCTCGACATCCATTCGCCTTACCGGATACGCTTTGCTATCTCGCAGAAAAGGTCGACCTTGGACGTCAATCTGTTTTTCTTTTTAGAAGTCGTCTCATTATCGATCCTTCCAATCATTCAGGCTAGGAAAATTATTCATGCAACCATCCAGCAGCATGGACCAAGACACCGACATGGATCCACAACTGACGACCATTCAGCCGGGCGGTGGTGTCGTGATGTCGATCGAGCTTGCATGGGGAAAAGTGCGCCGCACCCTGCTTCGGCTATTTCGTCGCGGCTATGTGCGTAAGATGGCGGAAACAAGGCAAGGAACTCGGGGAACACTGCCATTTGAACCGGTTGATCCGCGAGACCTCAAGTTTTATCGCAACCAAAACACCTACTGGTGGTCTGAATCTGACGATCCGTTTACTTGGCGTGATGGCCTCCCATTTGTTCGAGTCGGTCTTGCCGAACTAATCATTCTCGGAGGCGGTTTCTTAGTGCTTGCCGTCTTAGCGTCTCTCTGGTGGCTGCCGGCGGGTTTACCACCACTGGTGTTGTCGATTCTGATTGCTTGGTTTTTCCGAGATCCCAATCGAGAAGTCCCCACGCAACTCGGTACCGTGGTTTCGCCAGCTGATGGAAAATTGGTTCAAATAGAAACCATCGAAGACCCTGAACTGGGAACCTGCGTGCAATTCGGAATTTTCTTGTCCATCTTTAACGTGCACGCGAATCGCTCCTCACTCCCAGGTCGGGTGGTTGCAGTTCGATATCGTCCCGGAAAGTTTCTCAATGCACTTCGTCCTGAATCGGCGAGAGAAAATGAAAACCTCGACATCGTGCTTATTGACAACGAGGAAATTCAACCGGATGGAACGCCGAGAAAGTTTCGAATCCGCCAAATCACGGGTCAGTTTGCTAGAAGAATTGTCTGTTGGGTCCGACCCGGCGATGTTCTCAACCGCGGTGAGATGTACGGCATGATCAAACTGGGATCCAGAACCGAATTGATCATCCCAGCCGAAGACTCATTGGAAATCGTCGCAAAAATTGGTGACAAAATATGCGCTGGAAGCACCACATTGGCGAGATATCGCACCATCGCGAACACGACTCCATCCTCAAGCGATCCAGTGATGGATACAACCGAAACTTAGGGTAGTGTGAACCAATTGTACGGCTCAACTCGATCCCAAATCGTTGATGCTTCGTTATTGCATTTCTCGGCCTACGCCTTACCGACGCCAAATCACCAACGCCAGATCGATTGTTCCCTCAGCGAGCAACTGGATTTAAACTGTCCGACGAGACACTGAACACCGAGACAACAAACACAAGTGCAAGCGATTGCGAAACATCATGTTTTCCATACAGGTTGAACCGAACCATCTTGGTGAAGATGAGTCAGCGATCAATGCCACGACCACTACCGTCCCTCTCCAGAAATTGGCGGCAATGCGCTGATGAGCGAATTGAAGCGAGAACTACATACCAGCCATAACTCGGCTGACGAAACACAAGCTGATCGATCGCCTGCGATTGAATCAGCTGATGACAATGCCTCGCAAGGTCGATCATGGACAGGTCGACCCAAAAAAATTCGTCGTAAACGGCGTCTTACACTCGCCGTCCTGCCAACGATGCTAACACTGGGCAACGGGATCTGCGGACTTGCCGCAATCGCTGTTGCAATGAGTGACAACCCCGATTGGGAGATTGAAACCAAATTACTGATCGCCGGATCCTTAATCTTTGGCGGCATGTTATTCGACGCGTTAGATGGCTCGGCAGCGAGAATGACAGGCCAAGAGAGTCAATTTGGTGCAGAACTTGACAGTCTCTGCGATGCAATCACCTTCGGCACCGCTCCAGCAGTGATTGTCTGGGAATATTCCTACGGGTTGGCGTTACCGCAAAAAATCAGCTGGGGAATCGGCGTACTCTTCACCCTCTGTGTCCTAATCCGGCTGGCGAGATTCAACGTAGAAACCGATGAAGATGATTCACACGAAGGCTTTGACGGACTGCCAAGTCCGGCGGCCGCTGGCACCATTGCCTCGTTTGCAATCGCAGTCCCTGAACTGGCGGAATATGCCAATGACCCCGAGTACCCCGAACGAGTTCAGCTGATTGCAAAGCAACTATTGCATGTTTCGCAGTACTTCATGGCAGCGCTCACGCTCGTGTTGGCTTACCTCATGGTATCTCGGTTTCGATACAAACATGTTTTCCAGCAGCTAGTACAAGGGCGACGAGCACCGCATCAAATCGGACAAGCTCTATTTGTCTTGATTGGCGCCTCGGTTTTACACTGGTTAGCATTACCGATCGCCTTTTGTTATTACGCATTCTCGCCACCCATTCGCAGCCTGCTTGGGAAAGCATCGACCTCACAGCAAACAAGCTCCGAGTCAAATTAAAATGACCGATTGGTAACGGATCTCATTTGCTGTTCCTCATCGAAGGATTCAATGAGTCACAGATGGAGTCATTTGCGACCGTCAAACAATCAATTGGTTAACGAATCAATCACTTCATTGAAAGTTGGGCTAGGACGCATCGCTTTCTGAACCAGAGTAACATCTGGGTGGTAATAACCGCCGATGTCCGTTGCAACACCTTGAGCGGCATTGAGTTCTCCCACAATGACTTCTTCTTGCTCGGTCAGCCGGTTAGCAATTGGCTCGAAACGTGATTGAAGCTCAATATCATCTTGTTGAGCAGCAAGAGCCCTGGCCCAATACAGACATAGATAAAAATGACTCCCGCGATTATCCAACTCATGAACTCGTCGACTGGGGGATTTGTCTTCGTTGAGAATTGTACCGATGGCGGCGTCGAGTGCTGAGGCTAAAACCGCAATCTTGGTATGCTTGAGCTTGCCGGCAAGATCTTCTAACGAAACTCCAAGAGCCAAGAACTCACCCAAAGAATCCCAACGAAGATGCCCTTCCTCAAGAAACTGTTGAACGTGTTTGGGAGCAGATCCGCCGGCTCCTGTCTCAAAAAGACCGCCGCCAGCAAGCAGAGGAACGATCGAAAGCATTTTCGCGCTGGTACCTAGCTCTAAAATTGGAAACAGGTCGGTGAGATAATCACGAAGAACGTTCCCTGTTACAGCGATAGAATCTTTACCATCTTTTGCACGCTGGCAGGCATGAAGCGTCGCCTCAATGGGCGACATGATCTGAATATCTAAGCCTTCGGTGTCATGATCGGGCAAATACTTTTCGACCTTTTTGATCAGGTTGGCATCGTGCGCTCGATTTGAGTCCAACCAAAACACGGTCGCTGATCCCGTTGCCCTTGCACGCACCACGGCCAGCCGAACCCAATCCTGAATCGGAATATCCTTGGTCTGACACATCCGCCATAAATCACCGGTTTCCACATCGTGCTGCATCAGCACCGTTCCATCACTGGAGACGACACGAACGATGCCCGATTCAGCAATCTGAAAAGTCTTGTCATGGGAACCATACTCTTCGGCCTTTTGAGCCATCAAGCCGATATTGGAAACGTTACCCATTGTGGCAACGTCGAATGCACCGTTTTGTTTACAAAAATCAATCGTTGCTTGATAAACACCGGCGTAACTGCGATCAGGAATCAACGCCTTCGTATCGTGTAGTTGTCCATCGGGACCCCACATCTGTCCGGATGAACGAATCGCAGCAGGCATCGAAGCGTCGATGATAATGTCGCTCGGCACGTGTAGGTTGGTGATCCCTTTATCTGAATCCACCATTGCCAGCGAAGGGCCCTGTTCATAGATCGAATTGATCTCAGCAGTAATTGCGTCTTGCTGTTCTTGCGGCAACTGCTTGATCTTGGTGTAAAGATCTCCGATCCCATTGCTGACATCAACGCCAAGTGATGCGAGCGTGTCACCAAATTTTTCGAAGACGCTTGCGTAGTATGCGGATACCGCATGACCAAAGATGATCGGGTCCGAGACTTTCATCATCGTGGCTTTCATGTGTAACGATAACAGCATGGATTGCTGACGAGCATCTTTGATTTCTCGATCAAAGTAATCCCTCAGCGATTCACAACTCATTCGTGACGCATCAATGACTTCCCCCTCTAAAAGACGCAACTCGTCCTTCAAAACAGTGATTTCTCCACCCGCGTTCACATGCTCAATTCTCACGGAGTCGGCGGCAGTCATCACATGCGACTGTTCGCTTCCGTAAAAATCGCCTTCGGTCATCGAGGCTACGTGACTCCGTGAATCGGATGACCACTCGCCCATTGAGTGGGGATGCTGCTGAGCATACTCCTTGACGGGTTTTGCAACACGACGATCCGAATTACCTTCCCGCAAAACCGGATTAACAGCGCTACCTAATACTTTGGCATATCTTGCCTTGATCGATTTTTCTTCGTCGGTTTTCGCTTCCTCTGGATAATTGGGTATCGCATAACCATGGCTCTGCAATTCGCTAATTGCTGCAGTCAATTGAGGAATCGATGCACTGATATTTGGAAGCTTGACGATGTTGGCCTCTGACGTTTTGGCCAGTTCACCCAAAAGTGCGAGCGCATCTTCTTGTTGTTGCTCAGCGGAAAGACTTTCGGGAAAAGCTGCAATGATGCGGCCCGCAAGAGAAATATCTTTCAGTTCCACTTCGACGCCCGCTACACCCACAAATGCTCGAAGAATCGGAAGTAACGACGCCGTTGCAAGGGCTGGTGCTTCGTCTGTTAGGGTGTAGGTAATTTTTGCGCTGGTATCGGTCACTCTAATCCTCAAATCCCCAGCAAGGGGCCACGGTGTCTAAAATTGATTCGGCTTAAAAGTCACTTGCACTCAATCCAAACTCTCCATGCGACACGGTTGCATTTTCGGCAAAAAATAAGTGCCAATTCATCTCGAAGAGAACAATCAACTGAATTCAGTGGGTATTCCAGTCTTGCGTCAGTAGCCGCACTGAACAGCGGAAGCGGATCAAGGCTGAGATATCGTAACACCGATTTCCATCATGGGGTGAGGGGGGAGTTGCGGTCAAAAACCCAACAATCCCAAGCCAAGCTGGTCTTGGAGCCAAGGCAGCGGTTGATCCGTTCAGAACTTGCTGAAATCTTTGAGCCATTTACTTGACGAACCTAGTGGCAACGAGAATCAATCTTTCAGCAGCAGGTGTTAGAATCTAAGCCTGCGATGCTGATCGCAATCACCGATTCTCTTGGGTGTGAAAAGGCCAGATTCGCAACATTTCCTCCAAAGCACTCCCACAACAAATCCACGAAACTCTGATGAATCGATCTCTCCAAATTTGGTTTTCTCAAGCAATCACCTGCCTTGTTGTCCTCTTTTTTTCCAACAACTTCATCCACGCTCAGGATCTTCCAAATACTTCCAGCAGCACCCAATCGGAAAAGGAGCAACCATCCGGCACCTCACAAAGCATCAACCCTGGAATCAACTCCAATTTCCTTGACCCAGAACTCGATGTCGACCAGTGGGTTGCTCGATTCGAAGTGGAAAGTCGCGAGGTTTATCAAGCAAGAAAAGAGATTCTTGCGGCAATGAAACTTACCCCCGGCTTACGAGTCGCTGACGTTGGAGCCGGGACGGGTTTCTATTCCATTTTATTTTCACAGGAAGTCGGAGATAACGGGTGGATTTACGCGATTGACCTATCGCCCAAGTTTGTGACTTATCTGAGCAAGCAGTTTGATCAGCGTCGCCTCGAGAACGTCACAACCGTCATGTGCGATCAGGACTCCGTTTGCCTTCCCCCAAACAGTATCGACCTGGCCTTCATTTGTGATGTCTACCACCACTTTGAATTCCCAAGTCAAACCATGCAATCGATTCAACGAGCGTTGACAGACGAAGGACGCGTGGTGGTAATCGATTTTGAAAGAATCCCTGGTGTAACCCGAGAATGGATGCTCAATCACGTTCGAGCAGACAAAACGACCTTCATCGACGAGATTCAAGCAGCAGGTTTTGAACTGGTCGCCGAACGAAAAATCCCTGGTTTTCGCGAGAATTACTTCATCGAATTTGTAAAGCAAGCCTCACCGAAATAATAACGCCTGCTGGTTCATGCCGCTTTAATCAGCCGCTACTTCAATCACCTCACACTACGAGCTGTGACTTGTCCGACCCGAAACCTTCGTTGGATCTTGCATCGACTACCACCATTGTGATCGCAAGCATGATTGGGGTAGGAGTCTATACAACAAGTGGTTTTACCCTGTCAGCTCTTCAGAATCCCATGCTTGTTGTAATAGCATGGGCGGTTGGCGGAGTCATTGCGATCTGTGGAGCGATTGGTTATTCGAGGCTCGCCTCTCAGTTTCATGAGTCGGGCGGGGAATATCTGTTTCTTTCAAAAACCGTCCACCCATCTGCGGGAATTATGGCAGGTTGGGTTTCAATGCTTGCAGGTTTTACGGGAGCGATTGCCGCTGCAGCTTTGGGGATCGAAGAATATACAGGTCCGCTGATCGAATCCGGTGTCAACACATCCTGGATTCCCAAACACTCGATTGCTATCTCCTGTGTTGCCATTGCCGGAGTTCTTCATTGCATCAAAGTGAACCTTGCCGCTCGTGTTCAAGATGCCATCGTCTTCGTCAAGCTTCTGATGCTCATCGGCTTTATCGGTTTTGCAATCCTCTCATTCAACGCTTGGTTCAATGACGGCGTTAAGATCGCTGAGGCCGGAGAACCTGCAGCGTTCAATCTTATTTTGTTCGCTAAACAACTTGTTTGGATTTCGTTCAGTTATGCCGGTTTCAACGCAGCAATTTACATCGCCGGAGAAGTGGTTGACGCAAAACGCAATGTCCCGCGTGCGATGATTCTCGGAACCTTCTTGGTGACGATCCTCTACGTCATGCTTAACACGATTTTTGTCTACTCGACTGCTCCCGATGTCATCACCTCGGGCGATAACATCACAAAGATCGCTTCCGTCGCAGCCCAGTCTCTTGGTGGAGCGTCCATGAAGGTGTTTGTGAGCTTGGTCATCATTGTCTCACTATTCACCTCAGTATCGGCTCTCGTCATGACCGGACCTCGGGTTTACGCAAAGATGGCCGATGACGGGGTACTGCCATCTTGGTTCTCTTTCCGCAAGACGACACCCGCTGCTGCAATTATCTTCCAGTGTATTGCTGCGATTCTGGTCATAACGGTCAGTTCACTTGCTGAACTACTCGGCTATCTTGGCCTGACATTGTCCCTGTGTTCCGCTTTAACCGTGGCGTCCATTTACTTCATTCGTGAATCTTTGGATAACTCTCGTCAGACCAGTATTATCTCAAAGCTACCCGGTCTTGCTTCGATTTTTTATGTCGTTGCTACCTTGGTTCTTGCGATCCTTTATGTGGTCGGTGAAGTCGCCGACCAAGGTAAACCTTACTCGGCTATTTGTTCGGGAATCACATTAAGCCTAGGTTGGATTTGGTTTGCTGTGCTGAAGTATCGAGAGAAACGAATCAACCACTGATTTGCCAGAAAACCATTTTACACGCTTCTTTGCGTATTCCTTAATCAAACCAAGTTGATCCGACCCGCGCTGACGTGTTATTACTGCCGACCAAGCAGAAGCTCTAAGCCCAACATTAGTTTTCAACCGATCAAACAAAAACAATTAGTCGATAATCTTCATTCGCAAAACGCGATGCTGACTACTATCGGCAACGTAAAGATAACCCTGATGAACGGTAACCCCGTGCGGGTTCAACAACCTCAGGCGTTGATCGCCAAAGCCTCGCCCCAAAACGGTCTTTACCTCGCCGGAACTTGGATCGTAACGTCGAATCGCACCATTGAGATCATCAGCGATATAAACACGGTCACGCTGATCAATACATAGATGCTTAGGGGACCCAAACTCTACCTCGACGCCCTTACCGTCCTGAAAACCACGCTTTCCCGACCCAGCAACTGTATTCACTAAACCATTTTGATCCACCATACGCAGTGAATGCCCACCTCGCTCAAGCACATAAAGCCTACCTGATGAATCAGAGGCAGCAGCCCTCGGATCGACGAGTGGACTCTGCGTTGCTGGCGCACCATCTACAGGCACACCTTTCTCGCCATTCCCTGCAACCGTGCTCACCACTCCGCTGCGCAAATCTACATTTCGGATTCGCCTATTTTTAAGATCGGTCAAGTGCATCAACTGGTCATCCGTACTCAGGCTGACGCACATGACGTAATCAAAACTTGCCCCGGTCGCCTGCCCGCCATCGCCGCCAAATCCCGCTTGGCGCGTACCAGCGATGGTATCAATCTTTTCTGTTTTGAGATCAATTCTACGAACACAATGGTTCCAGCTATCAGAAATCAACAGCTGATCCTGTTTGGTAATCACGCAGTTGTGCATGCCGTTAAAAACGGCATGGTCAGCCAATCCGCCATCACCGCGATAGCCACTGGTTCCGTCACCAGCAATGACTTTTATCGTTCCATCTTGATCACGACGATGAACTCGGCCGCCCTCTAACTCAACCACGTACATGCGATCCAGCGAGTCGAATGCGATGCCAAAAGGTCGATTCAGTGGACTTAGTTGAGGACTCCAACTTGCTCCCTCATCCGACAGGTAGTCACCGATCAAAAATTCGACACCGCTATCACTAGGCTCTTGAGAAAAGGAATCTTGTTTCGCCAGTATTATCCCGATCGCCAAAAAGATGAAAAAGAATCGCATTGTGTTTTCCTGACCCTTGCAATCTCGATCGATTGCTTCGGATGCCGATGAATTGAAGGTGAAAGAGAAAATAAACAATCTCCGAACGCGATAACACTCTGACTGCTGGACGGTTGCTCGGAAAACTGATCAGTCGAATGAGTGGCTCTCAATTAGAAAGAAACTTTTTGGATGAATTGAGTCGAACCCTTCAAGTCACGAAGCTCTAATTCAACGATAGGCCCAGAGGAGTCCCAAGTAATATTGATCACCCCAAAATTTTCTTCATGGTAGGTTTTTGGCTGAGCGCGAAACCGATTTTCACTGGGTGTGCCGCGAGGATGCTTTTGGTTCAAACTACTCGAGGTGAGTTCATACAGCGAATAATCCAACTCGGACTCAAGCACGGACAACTCTGCCCAATGCCGATCACCACTCAGCAGAATGACGCCCTGTGCGGAGGTTGATCGCAGTAGGTTAAACAAGCGTTTTCGCTCACACGGCAGATTACTCCATGTTTCCTGCCCGGCAGACTCTGGAATGCACTGGATACTGGTCACGAGCAAGCGAACATCCGCAGGCTGAAGCAGTTGTTCCCGCAACCATTTCCACTGCGTCTCGCCGAGCATGGTTTTTTGAGGATCATCATCGGCGACGTAGGGACCAGCAATTCGTCGCTCTAAACCCTTCTTCAATTCCGATCGAAAAAATCGCGTATCAAGCAAGATGACCTGCAAACGACGACCCGCAGGACCAAAAATTTCGGAGTGATAAACGCCCTCTCGAGTCCAGCGATTGGATTCGCGGGGAATTCTCCAAAACCGCATGAATTCGATTTGCGAATCACTTCTTTTCGCAAAATCTGCTCCACCATCATTCAAACCATAATCGTGATCGTCCCATGTCGCCAAAATTGGAACCGAATTCTCAAACTCAGCATAGTCATGATTACCACGAAGCTTTTCGTATTTGCGTCGCAGAACCGCCATGTCGTCAGAGTCACCGTAGATATTATCGCCAATCAAGAGAGCTAGGTCGGGATCTGCTTGCAGCATTTCGGAAAAGATTGGCATCGGCTGATCTTGCTTGATGCAGGACCCAAAAACGACTCTTTCAACCGGTACCTCGTTGGGTAGCTTCGCCGAAACTTGGCTCGACGAGTCCGATGCAATGTCCTTGAAATGACTAATTGCCTGTCCAAGAGATTGCTGGCTAGCTACTAAATTCAACCAAGCAATGAATAGCAGAATTACCCTAGCAACAGAGGGCAACAAGTGATGCAAATGCGCGACGCAGTAGTGGTGATTGATGGATGCGAATCGACGAAAGATCGAGATCATCATAAGGCTATTGATTAAAGGTCGAACTGGGGGGGGCGATAGCGATGCTCACCTCGCTTTGCAGCTTGGTGAGTTTCATGAGTATCTTGATCAACACCCGGATCGCCCTGTGATTTCATCCATCGATCAAGCTCACTTCGCAGCTGGTCAAGAATCACCTGATGCTCCGGTTGATCAACTAGATTACTCAACTCGAATGGATCTTTGGTGGTGTGATAAAGAGCCTCGGCGGGTCGATGCATGTAGCGTTGAACTAAGTCGTAAGTCTTAGAGGAGTTCCATGAATCCCAAATCCACGTTTGCCAATATGGATTATTCAGATCTCCACCTCCGTTGAGACCCATCAAGTGTTTTTCGATATAGAGTCGCTGGGGAGTAAGGTTTCGGACATACCGAAATTCTCCGTCGCTAACGGTCCTAATTGGATAAGGTGGACCCTCGGGAACATTATTGTGTGCACCGTAAACGTATTGCCGATGATGAGAAGCCTTACCACGCAGAACGCCCACGAAACTGCGTCCATCAATTTGGAGACTTGACGAATCGCCACCACCTGCTTCGATCAGTGTGGGGACAAGATCAGCGTAATGAACCATCGCATCCGTGCTGTCACCCCTTGGGGTAACATTGGGCCATCGAACCACTAACCCTGTGTGTAGCCCGGTATCCCAACTTGTCCATTTATTTCCGGGGAACTGAGAACCTTGCTCGGAGGTGAAAACAACCATGGTTTCGGCAGCCTGACCAGAAGCATCGAGCGCTGCCAAGATTTCCCCAACCTGCGAATCCATGTAAGTAATCTCAGCGAGATACCGAGAGTAAGCTTCGCGGGTACGCGGCGTATCTGCTAAATTCGGTGGCAGCTCTAATTGACTCGGTGGGTAAGCAGAAGGATCGCCCATGACCCACGGAACATGCGGCTCGACGAGGGCAACCACCAGACAAAAAGGCTGACCGGGATCACGGTTGATGAACTCGTTCACACCGCTGAGATCATGCGCCTTGGTAGGTGAGCGAACGCAATTGGGATCAAAACCAGACACCGACTCAAAAGGGAAAGCCGGTTTGGGTAAGACGTGAACCTTCCCAGCAATTCCAACTCGATACCCTAACTTTGTCAGATGATGCGGCAAACTCTGCGTCTCGGAAAAGCTCGCAGAGTGATTCCAAGCGCAACCATTCCCCATCGGAAACAAACCTGTGTACAGTTCGGCTCGACAAGGCTGACACATCGCAGACGCTAGATAGGCGTGTCGAAACAATAATCCTTCACTCGCTAGTTGCTCCAAATTTGGAGTCTTTGCGTTTTTACCACCGTAAATTGGTAAATCGTTGTGAGTGCAATCATCCGCCATCACGATCAGCACATTCGGTGGTTGCGCCGCAAAAGCGTTTGCTGCGACCACACTACCAAGCGGCAACCAGATTGCTTCGCAAACCGCAACGAAAAGTGCAAATGCTAATATCTTGTAGTGAAGTGTCATGCGTTCCAATCTTGATCAAAGAATCAGAAAAAGCAGTCAGTTGATTTGAGTTGGATAATGTAACGCTTTGAAAGAGGGAACGATGCATCGATAGCATGCATCAAAAAAGAAAAACCGCCTCCACGTTAAAGAGCGATATCAACGAATGCAAAATTGACGACTCGCTGAGGGGCTAAAAGTGAAGGCTCGTTGTGGACCAACGCAAAATGGCTTCAAGACAAAAGGTCCTAGCGAATCGGACGCCAATCGTAAACCGATTCGAGTACTTGGCTAATCACGTCAGATAGATGCTGAATCCTCAATGGTTTACTGAGGACGCCAAACACTCGCATGCGTTTTGCCTCTTCACGCACCGCATCGTCAAGCTCCGCACTCATTAGAACACAAGGCGGACTTTTCGGTCGCTGTGATAATTGACGAATCACTTCCAGCCCCGTTATTCGAGGCATGTGAAGATCAACCAGAGCGACATGAATCTCATCACGCTGCATCACCGCGAGCGCCTCGGCTCCGTCAGCCGCCTGGGTAACGCGAAAACCTCGTCGAAGTAATCCTTCGGAAACGACTTGCCTGAATGCAACATCGTCATCGGTTACGAGTAGGTTGGGCGTTTCTAACATTTTGGCAAACCAGGGGGCTGGCGACATCATGTCGACAAATCGTAGTTTTTATCCACAGCGGTCAGATTCATTGACAGCTTTCAGGATAACCCGCCGTTAGCGGGCAGTGCAAACCAATCTTACGTTATCATGATAATTGCCGTAATGATCCTACGCGACGAGGTTCCCCTTCCTTTTCTTTGGGGTGAATACCGACCGTCTTTCAAAACTCATTACCGACATAACTCCTCCGCCACCCAAGTCAAGAACTGCGATGAATGCACCCGATCCAAACCCATCGCAGGCTGCAAAGCGAGCGACTCCTCCAATCTCGACGCCTCAAGATGTTGGAAATCTTTCCAAAAAGATCATCGCAAACGTCGAACTAGCAATCGTTGGCAAGCGAAAACAGTTGATTCTTTCACTCGTCACTTGGTTCAGCGGAGGTCACCTTTTGCTGGAAGATGTCCCCGGTGTCGCCAAAACAATGCTAGCAAGAGCGCTTGCTCGCAGCGTTGGTTGCAAATTCAAGAGGGTTCAATGCACCCCTGACCTCCTACCCACGGATGTGACCGGCACTTCTATTTTTAACCAAAAGAGTGGTGAGTTCGAATTTCGCCCCGGACCAGTCTTCACGCAAATTCTTTTGGCGGACGAGATCAACCGCGCCACCCCAAGGACTCAGGCTTCATTACTTGAAGCCATGGCGGAATCTCGTGTCACTGCCGACGGGGTGACCCATACGCTTGAATCTCCGTTTGTTGTCATCGCGACTCAGAACCCGGTGGATCACGAAGGAACCTTCCCATTACCCGAGGCGCAGTTGGACCGCTTCATGATGAAATTTTCACTTGGTTATCCGTCGATGGAAGAAGAGCTGCGGATGCTCGAACTACTACAGCACGAGCACCCCGTTGACACATTGGGAGCGGTCGCGACGGCCGACGAAATCAAAGCGGCGCAAAGCGTCATTCGTGGAATTCACGTTGACCCCCGTGTACGTCAGTACTTACTGCAAATCGTCTCGGAAACACGTCGCCATTCCGACATCGTGTTGGGGGGAAGCCCACGAGCGACCATTGCGTTATTTCGCTGCGCGCAAGCCATGGCTGCGGTTCTTGGGCGTTCGTACGTTCTACCTGACGACGTGAAAAAAATTGTTGCGCCGGTTATGAATCATCGCGTGATTGTGCGTCCTGAAAGTCGTCTCAGAAAGGTCACTGCCGAAAAAGTCATCGAAGAGATCGTCGGTGAAATTGCTGTTCCCACCATTCAGCCGTCAGCCTGAATCAACAATGGATCGAATAGCAAGATGATTCATTCTCTGTAGGTGAAGACTTGATCATGCCGAGTGGTACAACGATCACGGAAGCCCCAAGCCAGACGCGATTACGCGCCGCGGCAATCATCAGTGCGTTATTACTCGCGGGCATGGTATTTGGATCAGCTCTCTGGATTATCGCCGGAGTCGTGGCATTGCTTTTGACAAGCATCAATGCTTGGCTAACCAAAACATGGGCTTCATCAGTCAACGCCAAGCGTGAGGAAGGTGACTTGGAGCTAAAAATTGGTTCACGTATTTCTAGCTCCGTTGAAATTCAAAACCAAAGCAAGCTTCCCATCCTTTGGGTTCTGATCGAAGACTTAATCCCCAGATCAGCCTTGATGTTTCACCCCGCGGCGTTGGAGGTAATGGGACCGCGCATCCAAGTCATGCGAATATGGGGCGGAGAAACAAAGTCAATTGAGTACCAAATTCGCTGCAATCGTCGCGGCTACTTTCAAATTGGTCCAACAATTCTTGAGACGGGCGACCTGATGGGCTTTTATCGTCGATATCGAACCGGTGCTTCGCCAAGGTTTCTTACCGTCCTGCCAGAAGTCGTTCCGCTGAGAAGCTATGAGATTGGATCTCGGCGTCCGATTGGTGAGATTCGGATGCGTGAAAATGTGATGAGTGATCCAACTCGCCTTCGCGGTATTCGGCAGTGGCAACCGGGAGACCCGATGAGAAGCGTTCACTGGTCGGCAACTGCTCGCACCGGAACGCTCCACAGCAAAATTTATGAACCATCCTCGATCATCGGTGCAACGCTTGTTCTTGATCTTCACTGCAAAAGCAATCCACAGACTCAAGAACCGGTACGAACCGACTTGGCCATCACTGCTGCCGCCTCGATCGCCAATGCGCTACACGAAGCCAATGAGCCTTTTGGACTCGCTACCAATGGACGTGACGCCGCAGATCGCATTCGAGATCAGGGCTGGGAAGGAGATCATCGGGTGCGAGGCGATGCGACGGTTGCAAGTGAGATGAGCTCAAGTAGCGATCGATTACGCCCCGTTCTTCTTAAACCGAATCGCGGCGCCGTGCATTTTGCTGAACTACTACGTTCTCTCGCGCGACTAGAACGCACTGACGGCCTGACGCTTTGCGAACTGCTGGTCGAGTGTGAATCTGAATTGTCTTCCGAGACAACGCTGCTGGTGATTTTGCAGCAGTGTGACGAAGCGACCTTAGCGGCACTGATCGGGCTTGCTCGCCGAGGTCGAGAGGTAGCCGTGGTGATCAACACGCACGACATCAACGACTACTCCGCGATCGCAGGACCACTGATTGCCGAAAGAATCGCTGCATTACATCTGGCCGATGCGGAACATCTGCAAGACGTTTGCAGGAAAATGCTAGTTCGATAACCAGACGATCCGTTCCGCAGATCACATAGCAACCGACTCAGATCACATGGCAACAGACTCTGGTGAATCTCAAGAAAACGCCAGTGAGTTTTCATCGCGAAATGATCCACGGCTAAAAAGCCAAATCTCAAGCAAATCGCAGCAACGAATAATTGCGTTTACCTTTGCGAAAGATCATCACCGTCTCACTCGCCAGATTTTCAGCGGTTAATCGACACTGGTCATCAGTGACTCGCTCGTTATTAACATAGACTCCACCATCTTTGATCGCGCGTCTTGCTTCGCCACCGCTGCTGACGAGTCCCGAGGCTTGTAGAGCGTCGACGATCCAATAGCCCTCCCCCTCCAGCAGACTTTTGTCTGCCTGCGAACTGGGTACATCCGCAAATATCTCGCTCAGAGATTCATCTGTCTGAACACCCACTTCGCCTCCGAAGAGGATCCTCGAAGCTCTGGTGGCGGCATTCAATCCATCGGCACCATGCACAAAATCTGTCATCCACTCCGCGAGACGATTTTGGGCAGTTCGACGACCCGGATCATTTTCCGTTGCATCAGCGAGTGCCTGATATTCTTCGTGGTCAATTTCAGTCAAGTACGCGATGCATCGCATCACATCGGCATCATCGACATTTCGCCAGTACTGATAAAACTGATAGGGGCTGGTGCGTTTAGCATCCAACCACACCGCACCACTCTCGGTCTTGCCCATCTTGCGACCATCACTGGTTGTCAACAACGGCGCGGTGATACCGAATACTTGCTCTCCAAGCATGCGTCGGGCAAGGTCGATACCGGCTGTGATATTCCCCCACTGGTCACTTCCACCAGCCTGAATTCGACAACCATAAGTTTTACACAGTTGCACAAAATCAAAGGCTTGCAACAGCATGTAGCTGAATTCGGTATAGCTCAGACCTGCCTCACTCTCAAGGCGAGCACGAACGGACTCCTTGCCCAGCATTGCCCCAACGGGAAAGCTTTTACCGACGTCGCGAAGAAAATCTAAATAGGAATAGCTTTGCATCCAGTCGAAATTATTCAGGAGCACGGCGGCATGCTCACCGTCGAAATCGAGAAATTGACGCATCTGAGCAGCGACGCCATCAACGTTGGCTTGAAGCTGCTCGGACGACAAAAGGTTGCGTTCCTCGCTTTTACCACTCGGGTCACCAATCATGCCGGTCGCACCACCAACCAACGCGACCGGTCGATGCCCTGCTTTTTGAAATCGGCGCAGCATCATGAGCTGCATCATGCTGCCAACATGCAGACTCGAAGCGGTGGGGTCGAAGCCGATGTAGACCGTTTGAGGGCCTGAAGCGAGGAGCTCCGCAAGGCCGGTTTGATCGGTACATTGATGAATGAGGCCTCGCCATGACAGCTCGGCGAGTAGATCAGTTTGCGACATATCTATTGATTTCGGGAGAGAATCGCTTCTGCGATCGATAGGTCTTCGGGGAAAGTAATTTTCAAATTATCGGCTGACCCATGAACGAGCTGAACCTCATGACCGAGGCGTTCAACCAACTGAGCATCATCGGTTGCCGGACAACCATTGTGCTTCGAATAGGCTAGTTTCAACAACCCGAGGCGAAACACCTGCGGGGTCAAAGCAACCCAAATCCTTCGTCGATCCACGGTCTCAATCTGATTTCCCTCACCCATCTCTCTTTTCAAGGTGCCCGAAACCGGGGTCGCGAGTAGCGCGGCTCCGGTTTCCTGAACCGCCGAAAAGATCCGATCAAGGTCTTCGTCACTTACCAGCGGCCTTGCGGCATCGTGAACCGAAACCCATTGCACACCCGAGTCCTCTGACACCGAATCCAAGGCGATCTGAACGCTATCCATTCGCTCAGTGCCACCGATCACGAACTCTACCGCCAAGGAAATATTAGAAGCCGCAAGCTGATCACGAAAGTCAGATAAATCCCGAGCAGCAACCGCAACAATCACTCGGCCGACTTCGCGTCGTGATCCGATTCTTCGCAGAGAGTGGAGCCACAGAGGCTCACCAGCAAGCGAGGAAAATAATTTATTTTTTGCTGCACCAAAGCGTTGCCCGCTGCCTGCAGCAGGAAAAACAGCAACGACCGAACCGTCTCCCAAGTGAGTCATTCAGACATCCTCCACTGAATCAACCGAGTTGACAAAGATCGCTGACCACCTTTCCGATCACGCCACATCGTCCACTCGTTCAATCGACGTCTTCATACTCATCTTCTCCATACTCTCCATCATCTTCGCCGGCACCGTCTTCTCCGTACTCATACTCTTCTTCATCATCCTCTTCGTCGTACTCTTCGGCTTCTTCACTCGCGTCAGACCGGCTTTTTGAATTTGCAACGGAAACAGGATGCTGTGCGTCATCGGATTCTTCTTCATCATCAATCCCTTGCATCGCATTCCACTGCGACATCGTCAGAATGACCTCCCGAGCTTTGCTGCCATTGTAATCACCGACGATTCCATCCTCTGCCATGAAGTCGATCAACTTGGCTGCTCGACCGTAGCCGATTCCAAGACAACGCTGCAACAATGAGCACGAGCCTCGACCTTCTCGAATCACCACCTCAATCGCACTATCATAAAGTGGGTCACGTTTCTTGATGGTATCCATTGAAGCGGTTTCACCATCTTCGTCTTTGCTAACCTTCAGATTCATTAGTTCGCCGACAAAGTTTTGTTCACCCTCACTGCAGTGGTCAACAACTGTATCAATCTCATCATCCGAGAGGTAAGTGCCTTGTCCTCGAATCAGAGTACTCGTTCCGGGCCAAAGGAATAACATGTCCCCATTACCGAGCAATTTGTCGGCTCCGTTTTCATCGAGAACCACTCGGCTGTCTGTTTTACTGGCGACTTGGAAACTTAAACGTGCTGGCAAATTACTCTTAATCAAACCAGTGATCACGTCGACGGTTGGCTTTTGAGTTGCAAGAATCAAGTGGATCCCCACCGCCCGACTTTTCTGAGCCAGACGAATAATGTGCTGCTCTACATCCTTGCCGGCAGTCATCATCAAATCAGCCATCTCGTCGGCAACGATGACGATAAATGGAAGCTTTTCGGGAACATCCGCTTTACCATCTTCGGACTCATCCACCTCAAGCCGCCTGAGCACTTCGTCTCGCCCGAGATCGTTATAGCTATTGATATGACGAACACCGACCTTAGCCAGCAGCGAGTAACGCTCCTCCATCTTCTCCACCGCCCAAGCCAGAATGGCTTCGGCTTTTTGCATATCGGTAATGACCGGATGCATGAGATGAGGCAACCGCCCGTAGCCACTGAGTTCGACCATCTTTGGGTCAATCATCAGCATTCGAACCTCATCCGGCCTGCAACACATCAGTATCGATGTAATGATTGCGTTGAGACAAACACTTTTACCGGTACCAGTACGACCAGCGATCAGCAGGTGCGGCATCTTAGCCAAATCAACGACCATTGGATTTCCAGAGACATCTTTGCCTAGGAAAACCGGAATGCTCATTTTCGCACTTTGCGTATCCGATTCCTCAATCACATCACGAAGACGAACGACTTGGCGATGTTCATTTGGGACTTCGATACCAACGGTATTCTTACCGGGAATTGGCGCGACAATCCGCACACTTGGCACACGTAATGCAATCGCAAGGTCGTCCGAAAGCCCGGTGATCTTGCTGAGACGCAAACCCGCTTCGAGCTCAATCTCATACTGCGCAATCACCGGCCCAGTATCGATATGAGTGACGCGAATGTTGAAGCCAAAGTCACGGAAGGTTGCGGTGAGGATCTTGGCCTTGGTTCGAACCTCTAATTCCTGCTCTTCGAAACTGATGTCATCGCTCTGCTCAAGAAGTTCCAACGAAGGCAAGTGATAATCCTCGACCCCTCGTGGCATTGCCTCGGACATTTCTGCCATCAAATCGCGACGAGCGTCGGACTTCTCTCGCTTACGAGGCTTCCGTATCTTGGGAGGCGGAACATCATGCTCTACATCCCCCCGAACACTGACGTTTTCCTCACCGACTTCGAGCTCGTAGGAACTATCTGGTTCATCCTCTTCAGCGTTTTCCGAATCATCCCACTCGGCTTCTGACTCGTACTCTTCCCATTCCTCGGATTCGCCGTCAACACCGAGTGAACCATCTAGTTCTTCACCAAAATCATCTTCACCGTCGGTCTGTGGTTTCGCGCGAGCCTTACGAAACTTAATCGTCGGCTCACTCCCACTGTCCGATCCATCCGATTCTCGATCAACATCCAAGGTGATTGGATCTTCGAGATCGGTGAAGGGACGACGCCGTCGTCGCAGAGCAGGGAGAACCTTTTGTGAGTTCTTGACACCTGACTGGGACACTTTCAAAGCTCCGCGAGCAAACCTCGCTCCGAGCCTTACCATGGCGTAATCACTTGTTAAAAGTGCGCCAACTGCAAGTGTCGTGAAGGTCAGAATCCATGCTCCTGTCGGTGCAAAGTGCTCAAGAAGCCAAGTGGAACTCATCGCTCCAAGATAGCCTCCATTTCCAACGACAGGCATTCCTTCGATCGTAAAGGGCACCAAAGCTGCGGTGGTTGCAACACCAAGCAATAGAATGGTCGCACCGAGCGAACGTGCCACAGGCGACTGTAGACATGGTTGCATCAACAAGGATGCCGCTAAAGCACCTATACCCGCAATCAAAACCACACTAGCCAGTCCGACGGAATCAAGCAGTGCCGAGGAAAGCAGTGCACCCCAATACCCGCACGCGTTGGTCACGACCGGATTAGGCGGATAGGCAACCACATCCGGGACGTACAAGGCACTCACCGGCCACGAAGGGGTTTCCACAGGATCCGCGGCACTACGCGTCACTAAAGAAACCGTCAGCAATAACGTCAGTGCCACCAAACTGATCGCTGCCACATCTCGAACCACGTTGGGCTCGCGTTCGCTGCGATCCTCGTATCGAAGAGATTCAGCTGACATAGTGTATGGCAATCGTTGAGAAGAAAACAAAACCTCTTCTCTTCTATCGGCAGATCAACCGCGATCCAAACATTGAAGTCATTACAGCAAAGCGTAGATAACCCGGCTGACCACCACTCCCATTCCGATCATTCGGTGTAATCGGCACAAACTTACGCACCTCCTCTGATTTGACGCGACCACAAAAGCGTTCAACGGAGGTGGCATCGTCAATTCGAATCAACCACTTGAATGCTTCGCCGAGTTGACTCAACCACTGGGTTCAACCCACCTCTGCAACAATCGCAGCGATCTCATCAGCCTGAAACTTCTTTTCCAACCTCGCCCCCATTTGTGAAACCACGCGAGATGCCGCGTGAGACGCGAGATGCCCTGCTTGCCTCCAAGTCATACCATTGGTGATTCCGTAAAGCATGGCACCGGCATACATGTCGCCGGCACCCGTGGTATCGATCGCTTTTACCGAAAGGCCCTCGATCGGGAAGGCTTCTCCGCCGTGCATGACTAGCGATCCTTTTTCACCCAGGGTGAGCGCTACATTCTCTGCGTGCTCATGAATTTTTGCCGCACAGGCAACCGGATCGCTCTCGCCCGTCAGACTTTTGGCTTCCATCTCATTGCAAAAGAAAAGATCGACGGGCCCAGTGATCAAATCCCAAATCTCATCTCGAATGAGGTTAATGAGAAAAGGATCTGAAGCCGTCAATGCGACTTTCACACCTAATTCGACCGCCAAATCCATCGCTTTGTATGCCGCAGCCTTGGTTGTTTCGCCGGTAAGTAAGTACCCTTCGATGTAAACATATTTGGCACCTTCGATCAAATCACGATCGATGTCGTCGACCGTTAAGGTAGCCGAGGCTCCCAAGTTCGTCAGCATGGTTCGCTGCGCATCCTCGGTGATCAAAACCGCACAGGTGCCAGTTGGGGCATCAGCGTATTGACCTTTCATCTCGATCCCAAGGCTTTGCATATCGTCGAGAAAAAACTGACCCACTTCATCCCGACCCACTTTACCGACATACGAAGCCTTACCTCCAAACTCCGCCAAAGCAACGATGCTGTTTGCGGCAGACCCACCGGCGCAGCGATTAAGCGGTAACCCCGCTAACTTCGCCAGCACCTCTGCCTGGCGAGCGTCGTCAACCAAAGTCATTACACCCTTGTCGATCCCTAATGCCGGGAGTACCGAATCATCGACTCGCGTCTGCACGTCGACCAATGCATTTCCAACCCCTACAACGTCCATACTTGGCATGACTTGATTCCCAACAATCGAAATTTGATTACCCAATACTTTTCGCAGCGATTCAAAGGCTGCTAGCTGCACCTATTTTTCACCGGCTACCACGTTGCCCGATCGATTCAAACAAGATCCATTCAGACACGTCGAGTGAACGACACCGTAGCCCAAGAGTGGACCAACGCCAAGCTGACCTCATGGATCAAACCGGCCGCTTGCCTTGCCCAGACCCTCTGTTTGCCTTGCCCAGACCCTCTGCTTGATGGCACAGCTCTGCGGCCCAACGAACATCGTTACGGGGAGTGGATGGGTTGAACGAAG
>JADHOA010000288.1 GCA_016779185.1 Rubripirellula sp. | reverse complement strand
GTCTACACTGGGGTTTGCCTTTGGTCTGCCAGCCTGAATCGCTGCCTCGTTGAAGTGGTTCGGACAGAATTGGAAATGGCCGAACTCTCGGAAGAGATGCTGGAATCGTATCTTGATTCCATGCTTTGGGAGGGTAAAGCGGGCGCATTTGGCTATCAGGACGGAAACGACTGGCTAAAAGTGATCAACGGGGGCAGTGAAAGCAACGTTGTCGGATTACCCATGGAACGTTTGGCCGAATTACTGGAAAAATTCACCTCAATTGCCGAAACCGTTAATATCGATACAAACCGCCCCGGTTCCGGCACCACAAAAAGTTGCTAGCAAGACGGTCGTGCCAAGGGGTGGTACTTGCTCTCCGGCGGTGATCCCATGCGCAACCATCCAACGCACTTCGCTCCAATCCCTTGGAAAAGAATCCACATCGCTCTGCTATGGGTGATGTTTGCTTCGCTTCTCGTCCGTTCAAGTGACGCCAGTGCAGAAAACTGGGCTGAAAAAATGTTTTCGGTCCAGTCCCACGACTTTCGAATGGTGGGCCGCGGTGCGAAAAGCGAGTATCGATTCCAATTCACCAATCCCTTCGATCAAGACGTCCACATTGCCTCCGTTCGCACCAGTTGCGGCTGCACGACTCCGAAGATTAGCAACCGCACGATCGCACCTCGTCAAACAGGCGAGATCACCGCAGAACTCAATACTGATTCTTTCATCGGACAGAAATCTGCCACCGTCACCGTCGTTTTTGACCGACCCTCCTATGCAGAAGTCAAACTAAATGTCAGCGGTTACATCCGAACAGACATTACGTTCGATCCTCCTGAAATGAACTTCGGAGAGTTCCGCTCTGGCGAGACTCCCGAACGAGAGGTAACCATCACACACGTCGGCAACCCCAACTGGGAGATCACCGATGTGCGCAGCCATTGCCGCGAGCTAAAGGTTCGCTTGCTCTCGGTTGAAAAAAACAGCCGTGAAGTCAAATACCGAATGAGCGTACGGGTGGATGGCCCGATTGCAGAAGGCGATCTTCGTGAACGGATTACTCTGGTGAGTAACGACGCCAATTTCCCCACCACCGAGATGTTGCTCTTTGGCAAAATCCAGTCACTCGTATCCGTATCACCTGCGACGGTTAGCCTTGGTGATCTCTCGGCAAACCAAACGAAGGAACAACGACTGATTGTTCGATCGGACGAAGAGTTTGAAGTGAAAAACGTGCTATGCGAAGATCCGAGAATTGAATTCGAGGTGGGTACAGGGAAAAAGAAAATCCACTTTATCAAAATGAGGTTTCGCGGTGACGGATCGGCAGAATCGATCTCACAACAAGTGAAAGTGGTCACCGATTTGCCTGACAGTGGAATCACTTCCTGCCTTGTCACCGGTCGGGTGCGCTAACAAAAGATGACCATGAGCCAAGAAATCATTCGCGACGCACTCGAGACCACGTTTCTTGACTATCGATTAAGTAGAGGGGAACGCAAGGGACTCAGTCGCCTGATCACCTCTCATGCATCGAGCCAATCCGATCGTGACTTCATTCGTGCAAGATCATTCGAAATGGCTCGCAATGCGATTCAAAACCATTCTGAAAACGATGCCTCCCAGATCATCGGCTGGCTCGAAGAAATCACAAAACTGATGGTGCACCTAGAACGCGACCCATCCAGTTCAACGAACCGCAACGAAGTCTATTTCAGCCCGAACGACCACTGTGTCCATCGCATTCAACAGCTCTTTAATACTGCAAAGATATCAGCCGACGTATGCGTCTTTACGATCACCGACGACCGCATCCGCAGTGAAATGATCGCGGCACACAAGCGAGGGATTGAGATTCGGATTCTCTCAGATGACGACAAGTCCGGTGACCTCGGTTCCGATGTTGACTTTCTAAAACGCCAAGGTCTACAAGTGCGGTTCGATCAATCGAGCTATCACATGCATCACAAGTTCGCGATTTTTGATCGGTATATATTGCTAACAGGAAGTTACAACTGGACGCGAAGCGCAGCGGAACATAACGAAGAGAACTTTCTCATTACTCATGATTCGAAACTACGCACCGAATATCAGAATGAGTTCAACCGTCTTTGGAAACTTTATAGCTAGATTATTTCTGAAGGTCGATTACCGATCGAAAGTCTCGCGTTAATCTCACGAAGCAAAGATCCCTTTGAAGGTTCAAGCAGCCCGGCCATTCCAAAACCATCCTAACGCGATCAGCCCTAATACGATTGCGATTAGCAAGATGCATACCATCGCAAGTGGCGCACTTTCAAGCACCAAAAGCGGTAGTCCGATGGTAAGCATCCCTCCTCCGATAAAAGGAGAGGAAAGCGGCGCAGCGAGTGCATAATCTTCGGCAGCTTTGGATTTCAAATCAGGATCCACCAGCCGAAGCAGCACGAAACCGGTCGCCGTTGTACCGGTGGACATTCCATAATTCATCAGGCCGAGCTCAAACCAATGTTCGCGAGGCAAGAGTCGATGGGACAAGAATAAAAGACAAAATCCCGTCCAAATAAATCCCGCCACGATTAAAAGCGAAAGCGGCCCAAAGAAGGTTGCGATGGTTTCGAGATTCAACGACGCGATCGCCGCGAAGACAAGTAGATCCATCGCGACAGCAGTCAATCGCTGAAGCGAACCTGTGTCGACCAGTTGGGTTCCTCCTACAAAAACGAGCGAACGACTCAGAAACCAACCGCCAAACAGTGTAAAAATAAAAAGAGGAAAGCTACCCACGATAGCCGCCAATCCCAATCGCTTCTGAAACTCTTTCTCACTTTCGTTGGCGGCAATCGAATCACTGTCACTCGTATCACTGGCCAGCGACTCGCCGGCCAATGTATCAACCGCCGTCATTCCGCTAGGATCCCATTGTGCGGCAAACGTTACTAACGCTTGCTGAATGATCATTCCGATCAACAGGGCAAGGACCAAGCAAACCAAGCATCGAAGGTGGCTGGCTAGTTCGATTCGACTGCAACAATCTCGCCTTAAAAATTGAGCAACTGTCGACGAGTCATTGGTGTCTGAGTCGCTGACTTTCGGGCCACTGGTTGCAGGGCCGTCGATTTTCCGGCCACTGCTTTCTAGATCATCTTTTGCGGTAACAGCCAAATCCAAGTTAGCAGAGGAGGGATCAAACTCAGCAGAATTCTCTGAACCATTCGGTGACTGCCCCTGATCACGAACCGCATCTAACGGTGTTGTATTGATCGGCGTCAGTGACGGTGCATCACTCGGAGCTACCGACACTCGCCTCTTCACCCAGCCTCTTCGAACACCCAGGTTCACCCAGATCACTCCACTCGCTAATCCGTAAACCAACCCAGTGGTCGCGACCACGACTCCCAGGTCGCGTCCTCCCTGAAGCTGAATGGATGGATGATTGAACACCTGCCCCATCGCAGCAGCGGTACCGTGTCCGCCTGCAAAACCTGTCTCGATCAGCATCCCAAATGAATTGGGAACATCAAAGAATGGCTGAATCAAAAAACAGGTGACCGCAAGTCCCACCGCGGTTTGCCCAAGCACGATGACCCAAACCATCAGCCCCTCGCGTCCGACTCGTGAAAGACGATCCCCGAGAGAACGTCTTGCAGTTGGCTTCAACAACATCCCCGCAAAAACCAATGCGATGAGCCAACCAGGCCATGAACTCAATTGACTCGACACCATCTCGGACCAGCTTGCTAACTTGCTGTCCCAGTCACCGCCGCGAGAGAAACCACCTGCAATTGGCAGCCAACGGATCAAAATCCAACCCATGCATCCAGCAATCACAGAGCCGGGAATGTGAAAGCGATGAAAAAACGAAAGGGACTTGCGCAGCCAAGCACCCAGCCCGAGCATGACAACGGTGAAGCAAAGAGCGGAGAACCAACTCATTACAAGGAGCAAAGTCAGCAAGTCAAAATCCTTCGCGAGCGATCGCGGAATCGTGTTAAAAAAACTTTCAGGCCAATTGACCCGACTGATTGCAATACCAAGCAAAAGTCCTTGGCGAATTCCCTACCTCGTCGAAGACTAGATTCACCAAAGCAGGATGATCAATCAGAAATCTTGCAAAGACCACGCGTCGCCTGTATCGAATCCCAAAACACTCGGGTTACTCTCTCGTCCCGAAACATAGCGGGCTTACTCGACCACTGACGGCGCGAGCGGAAGTTGATTCAGGGTATAGTAAGCTTCCGTGTGCAATAAATGATTGCCTTGGCGATCTCGAATCCCGCGGGCAACGAGTTCATGCACAAACAGCGGTCGCAGGCCATCTACTTGTAACCTAACTCGGTAACCATCATCCGAAACGACTGCACCGGTGACCCCCAACCGCTTGGATTGAATTTCATCGCTTCCATAATTGGAATGGTAGAGATAGGTGTAACTCTTCATCGCATAAGAAGAGAGATCTTCTGCCGTACTTGGATCAACTGGTTTGGTAAATACCAACTCAAATCCATCCGGCTTTGCCCGCATTTCCTTGATTTCAAAGGGAGTCATACCAGTCCAAACGAGACGCTGTAGACCGTAACTCGCTGACCCTAAACTGCTCCAGCCTCGATTACTTAATCCAGCAAAGACGCTACCATCCTTGCCTTGTTTTAGACGGAGAACGGCAGATGCAAATCCCAAGCGAAAAGGAAAGCATGCACCTTGGTATTGACCATTGACCTTTTCAAGAAAAACCCGATTGATCGCTGCCTGCGTGAACTCCCCGATGAACAACTGCCCGTCAAACGGTCCAAACTTTCCCCCACTATCGTCCAACATGATATCCGTCGCGGACTGACCCACCTTCTTATAGGGAAACCATACTGCCGGTGGACATAACTGGGGAAACGCCTTGACGGCAGCGGGCAAAGGCAAACCGTTCGGAACATCTTTGATACCCGTTACCATCGCGTCTGATTGATCCATCGAGGCGAGCGCTTCGGCATGATGAAAAAATGCCCCATCGCGCAATTGGTGCAATGAATTCGTTGCGACCCAGTTCCCCTGCTGATCGGTGTAGAACGCATCGCCATGGCGATTGACACCGATCCCAGAGGGCGATCGCATCCCGGCGCACGACGGTTGCCAATCGCCATCGGGTGTCAACTTCATTCCCCACCCACGCCACTTGCCTTGTTGATATCCAAAAGGAGCGTCAGGAACCGTTTGCTTTTTCTGTTCCGGTGTTAGTCCCATACCGAGATTCAAAGTCACCCAAAGGTTCCCTTTACCATCCAGTGCAGGACCAAAAGCGTACTCGTGATAATTACCTGTAACCCCCCATCCTTTTGCCACCGTTGAATAAGCGTCTGCGACTTGATCACCGTCGAGATCTTGCATGCGAGTTAACTCGGTTCGCTGTGCTGTGTAGAGATCGCCCTGATGCAAAAGCAACCCGAGTGGTTCGTGCAGAGCCGAGGCGAACCGATGGTAGGTCAGATTAACCGGCGGATCATCGTAGACTCCGTCAATGAACCAAACTTCCCCTTTTCGGATCGCAACCGCGAGTCGCGCATCGGGCAAAAACTCCATCCCGCTAATTTCCAGCGGTAAACCCTCGGGCGACGGTTTCCAGCTTTTGGAACGAGAAGCACTCGGTGACTTTGAAGCCGTCAGAGTAACCAGCCGATAATAGTCATCCTCACGCTGCGGACTCTGCTGCGCAAAAGAACGATGACAACTGAGCACCAGCAACAAGATAAAAGCAAAGGCGATTGGGGAAAGACGTTTTACTTCCATTGGTATCTCACCTCCAACACCTGCTCCGAATCCCCGGTAAATTCAAAGAACCAATTTTTTGCCCCAGGAATTGCGGGATCATCCCGAATCGTAGGCCCACCCACACTGTCAGTCGATGAACGTAGTAAACTCACGGTCAGCCCTGTTTCT
>JADHOA010000287.1 GCA_016779185.1 Rubripirellula sp. | reverse complement strand
GAGCAGGAGCCTCCAAGGTTGAAATCACACCACCGCTCGGAGAATTGATCGTTGGTGGTTTTGTTCCGTTTCCCGCTGACCGCGTCCACGACCCACTTTACGCAAAATGTATTGCGATGGATGACGGACAGAACCGAATTGCAATTGTGATCTGCGACAACCTCGGAATTCGACGTGTGGAGTTCGACGAGGCGAGGAAATTAATTTCGCAGGAAACAGAGTTGCCAACCGAGAACATCCTCATGGCGGCGACACATACCCATTCCGCAACTCGAGGCCAGTCGGAAAAGTATCGTCCTATTTTGATCAAAGGGATCGCCCAAGCGGTTCGACAAGCCGTTGCCAATCTGGAACCGGCGGTCGTCGGTTGGGGATCCGTGGACGAACCATCCGAAGTGTTTAATCGACGCTGGTTCGTGGAAGATGAATCGCTGCGTCACAATCCATTCGGAGGGGTGGATCAGGTCCGCATGAATCCTCCGCGAGGTCATGCGTCACTTCGTGAACCGGCTGGGCCAATTGACCCCGAGATTTCATTTCTAAGTATCCAATCCACCGATGGAACTCAACTTGCCTTGTTAGCCAATTATTCACTCCACTATGTAGGTGGTGTTGGGCGAGGAGAAATCTCAGCTGATTACTTTGCCCTTTTTGCTGAGGCCATCAACCAAGCTCTCGGCAAATCATCTTCGCATCCAACCATGATCGGCATCCTCAGCAATGGAACCAGCGGTGACATCAACAACATTAATTTTCGACAACGCGATGGGCGACGCTGGGCTCCCTATGAAAAGATGCAACAAGTCGCGCAGCTTGTTGCTCAACGAGTAACCCAGGCGCATCAAAGCATCACTCATCAAACGTGGGTACCACTCGCCAGTGTGAATCGCGAATTAGAACTTGACGTTCGCAAACCCGATGAGGCGATGAATAATCATCTTGCGGAAATCACCGCTTTACCTGACGACGCGCCGAAACATCATCCGTATCAAAAAATTTACGCTCAGCGAGTCGCAGACCTTGATGCTGGCCCCGCGACCATCTCCATCCCACTTCAGTGCCTGAGGATCGGCAACCTCGCCATCCTAGGAATCCCGTTTGAAACGTTTGCGGAAATCGGCCTCGAACTCAAGTCTAAATCGCCGTTCCCTGACACGTTCACGATCGAACTTGCGAATGACAGTCGTGGTTACCTGCCAACCCCTCGGCATCACGAACTAGGCGGTTACGAGACATGGATGGGTACAAATCGAGTCGAAAAGCAAGCCTCGGTCAAAATCACCAACACCCTTCTTGAAATGCTTCAATCACTCGAGCAATGATTTCCGTTGAGGTGATACGAGCATCGATCAATCCACCCCCGCATGACCAATTGAATCAACAAGTGATGCCTTGTGACGAAGGATTCCATCACGGTACTCCAGATGCTCGATCTCTGTATAAAACATAATGCTGGGATCGATCCCTAACTCACGGTGGTGTTTGATCATTTCACTGACAGGCTCAATTCGGCCAATTCGCGGCAAGATGACGAGCCAGACAAACAGCAATGCCGCGCATCCGAAAACGAGGCGACAAGCTCCTGAGGAATGTGAACGCAATCGACAAGTCATGGTGCCAGCACCTCTTTGATGTAGTCGGCAAAGACGACACCAAACATCAAGTAGGCCATCGCAAGCGTCAGAATAAGGTTCAGCGTTTGCCCGCAGACATAAAGCAATAACGGCTTCCCGCCATGAGCTTGCCGTTTAAGGCTGGCAAAGTTGGAATCGAGTCCGATACTGACAAATGCCATGCAAAAGAACCAGCCGCGCATCCCTTTGGTCGCCCCTTTTACAGTGAGTGTTACCAATGATTCACCATCTGGGATCCATTGGCTCAACTGAGTGAAGGCGATTGACGCCAGCACAAATCCAAGCACAAATTTTGGAAAGCGTCTCCAGATTTCCCTCGCGTCTGGCTTGACACCGCTCTGCTGATCCCGCTCGACGAACAAAACCCAATAGATTGCAACCCCGAAAGCGGTTACGCCAATCAAAATATTCTGAATCATCTTGACCGTTGCTGCCGTCTGCTCTGCAATCGCCCCCATGCTCGAACCAGCCGCCACCACGGCTCCCGTTGAATCGATCGTTCCACCGATCCACGCTCCGCCGACAATCGGATCAAGCCCGATTTGGGTAATTAACATGGGCATCACGACCATCATGACCACCGTGAACATCAGCGAGATTGCGATGGCAAAAGACAGCTCTTCTTTCTTTGCACGACAGCTTGCTGCGGTGGCAATTGCTGCTGACACACCACATACGGACATGTCTGCCGCGATCACCATCGCAAGAGAACGACTTGGTAACTTCAGCACCTTGGTGCCGAACCAAAAGGTTGTGATCAAGACAATGGGTGTGACAATCCAAGCAACCGCGACCCCTGGGATTCCCAACGCGACCAGACGGTGCCAGAGCACCTCGGCTCCGAGAATCACCAGACCTGTTTTAATGTAGAGTTCGGTTAGCACCGCAGGTCTTAACCACTGCGGCACACCAATGGTGTTACTGACAAGCAGCCCAAGAGCCAAGGCCCACAACGCATACTCCAAGTTAAAACTTTTGACCGTCTCTTGCCCCGCCATCACATAGGCAATGGCAGCAAGCATAAAAATCACGGGAAAAGCCAAAGCGAATTTTCCAAGGGACTCACCCTGCAGCTGCCTTGCTAGTCCAAAGCCAACCAAGCCAACCAGAAAAGGACCAATCATCACATTCCAGCACGAACTCCAGTCCATCCCCCGAAGAATCGAGTCTACGGGGTTATCACTCCAACCACCCGGCTTCCCGACCCAAGATTTCCAAGGATGCGAAGCTGCTGACTGGCCGCCTGCAAAATCAATGGAAACCCAACCGCACACAAAGGCTGCACTCAGAACGGTGATGCCGATGATGACCGCTAACCAATCTTCCTTGCGATACCAAGGATCCGTACCGTCGACTGACGACTGAGAGGCTGAATCTAGCGAGATCTTCTCTTCACTCACTCTAGCATCCTTTAATCGGGAGAGACTTTCTGATGATGATCAAGAACGGCATCTTAGCAGAGTACGCCGCCGATGCGTGAACATGGTGACAAGATGTTTCGCGACAAACAATCAGGCTCAGCATGCCAAACAAAACAGAAGAATGGATCAAACGGCTGACTCGATCACATTTTTCCCTGGCGACAACGAAGCCACGACGTCACTGAAACCTGAACGCAACAAGACCAACTGAAACAGAAGTCACGGATCGATTCTGCATTAAAGAATCCGAGGAGTAACCAACCGATCGTTCAACCAGTTGTCGGCACAACATCGAGGTCACCACGTAAAAAATGCAAAAAGACAGCCGCGACCAAACCGGCTCAGAAAATCACTGTCGTGCTCGAGGCCCTAGACGACCAAACATTCGATCTAATTCATCGCGACTAAAAAACAACGCTGTGGGACGACCGTGGGGACAATGATGGGTATCGTGATACAGATCTTTTTGCTCCAGCAAACTAGTGATCTCATCGGAATTCAATCGATCCCCTGCTTTGACGGCCGCCTTGCAGGCGATGGTCGAAAGCAGGTGGTTCAGCAGATCTTTGGCATCCGGTTTTTTACCTGCCGCCACAACCGCATCAAGCAAGGTGTGCAGCATTTCACCGGGTGATGTTCGACCGAGAATCGCTGGACAACTCTGCACCAAGATTGTTTCCCCACCAAAATCATCAATCTCGATCCCTATCTTGGCAAGCGTTTCTTTCGCGTCGAGTGCGGCGGTTCGTTCTGCGGGTGTCAACGAAACAGGTTCAGGAACCAGTAGTTTTTGCGACTCAAGTGGTCGCCCTTGCTCGAGGACTTTGTGACAAACTCTCTCATAAAGTACTCGTTCATGAAGAGCATGTTGATCGATCACCACCATCCCCGCTTCATCTTGTGTCACAAGATAACGCTGGTGTACCTGAAATCCGAGGTAACTCACACTGGGGCCCACATTAATAGCCGACGATTGGGCGTCGTGGAGGATTATTTCGGAATCGTTGCCAGCGGTCGCGTCACGTGACATTTCGTCGACTGCCGAAGTTCCAGCTATCGAGCCTCCATCGAATCCATCAACGTGCTGGTGACCGGTGCTGTCTGCACCCGCTGAAAATGCCGCTGCACCTAAACGCTCTCCGCGTTCAAGAAAAGGATCACTAGGTTGCTGTGCCGAATAGGAATCATGCTGAATGTCCCGATCCGAACTAACAGAAGCATCACTTGCGGTCGACACCGGAGTGGTCACTGACCCTAACGAGTCATTACCTCCGGGAAAGGGTCGAAACGCTGGCGTACCGTTGATGGAGGATGAAGCGGTGTGGCCTGTTCGCGCCCAATCAATCACCTCCTGCCGTTGCCGACGCTCCAGCTCGCTGATCGGCTGCCCTTGCAAACCGTTACTGCCACTTGGATGAACACCAACTCCAGAGGTCATCGCCCCAGTCTGATTGGCGTAGGCAGGATCTGCGGCTCCGCCAACTCGCTGTGTCATATTGGTGGTAAGAAACTGATGACGAAGCGACTGCAAAAGACGACTGTAGGCTCGGCCGCTATCGGTGAATCGCACTTCCAACTTTGTCGGATGAACATTCACATCAATCATCTCTGCCGGCATCTCCATCCTTAAAAAACAGATGGGATGTCTACCCACCATCAAAAGCCCTCGATACGCTTCTGACAATGCATGTTGTAACGCCCGATCACGAATATGCCGCCCATTCAAAAAGAGATACTGCATGCGATTATTCCCTCGACTCACCGAAGGATCACCGACATGACCACTGATCCGAATCTGTCCATCATCGCTATGAATGGGAATCAATGATTCAGAAATTTCTGCACCAAAAAAGGCATGGATGCGTTCACGCCAATTCTCACTGGCGGGTAGATCATGAAGTACTTTCCCGTTATGAGAAAGAACAAAATGGATGTTCGGATTCCCCAACGCGAGACGCGTAAACGCCTCGACGATATGACCTTTTTCGGTTTGCGCCGTTTTTAAAAAGCGATGACGAACCGGTGTATTAAAAAAGAGATTGCGTACTTCGATCACGGTACCAACCGGTGCACCGCATGGCGCTGGTGGTTCGATGACGCCGCCACGAACCACTAGTTCGGAACCACTGTCCGCTGAGGCGGTGCGAGTGCGAATGGTCAGATGAGAAACACTGCCAATCGATGCCAACGCCTCACCACGAAACCCGAGTGTTCCGACATGAAACAACGCTTCATCCGTGGGTAATTTGCTGGTGGCGTGACTAGAAACCGCTAGCGGCAATTGGTCGGGTGTCATCCCACACCCATTGTCGCTGATGCGGATCAATTCGCTTCCGCCGCCGGTCAGCGTGACTTCGATTCGCGTTGCCCCCGCGTCGATGCTGTTTTCTAACAACTCCTTTACAACCGATGCGGGACGCTCAATCACCTCGCCCGCTGCGATCTGGTTGATCAAGTTCGGAGGTAGTTGTCGGATAACAGGCAGATTGGATTCGGCGTTGCTCATTCCTCGAATGTAACGCGTTGGCAGGCCTCGACAACCGCCACACCGGAGCGTTGTAAAAAATATCTCCGGCAAGTTGCCGGAGATCGTGAATCCAAGTCAAAAGTTGCCGGAGAAGTATGTCTGCAGAACCGCCGCGAGGGTCCGCGCTGCGTTTATCGCAACATAAGCAGCATCCGTGAGTTGCCACGACGGACAACGATTCGGATCGGTTGCCCCAACTGGTTCGCCTTGGCGATGATTTCTCTCAGCTGCTCGACCGAGTCAAGTTCAATCCCCGCGGCACCTTCGATCACATCGCCCACTTGCAAATCGGCATCATCGGCCACGCTACCCTGTT
>JADHOA010000286.1 GCA_016779185.1 Rubripirellula sp. | reverse complement strand
CATGGAAAAAAATCGCCACCGCTTGGGTAAAATGGAGGCAAGCTATTCGGGGAACGCTTTACCTGAGTCATCGATGATCGGACCTAGCCCATCATGATGCTGATCGCGTCAAGATACTTTTGAACCGATGCTTGGTCTATCTCACTCCATCCAGAGGTTTTATGGCGGAGGATTGACAGTTTTAGAGATTCAATCGCGTCGGATAGATCGTCCGGCAATTCTGGCAATCCTGAAAATGGCTGCAACGCTGGTTCGCTACTCGCGACGGTGTCATCGTAAACTGGAGCAGCGGTTGCGGAGGTACTGCCGGAGAGTGAAGTTAGCTCTTCGCCCTCGTCACCAAAGTCTGGACGCTCTGAAACGGGTCCAGACGCCGCGCCGGGTTCATCCCCATAGTCTTTCGTTCTCCCACCGCCCTGAGCAGGCATGACGACGTCTTCATCGGTATCAACCACGACGATATCGCCCGTCAAAGGTCGATCTGTCTCTACGGCACCGAGCGACTGCCAACGCCGGTCACGCATCTGCGAAACACTCCAGTTCTCTTGCGAAGCTCCTTCAAGCCAAAGTGGGGCGTCCTCCCAATCCAGTGCCGCAAGGAAGTGACTCCAGTACAGCCCTTGATAGCTCTCGTAGGTCGTAACGAAGCGATCGTGAACGCGACGGAGCCGACCAATATGAGGAGCGGTTACACCACCAACTCGGTTGGCCCAAGCTTCGTCGGAGTACTGCTGTGATTTCGCACCTGACTCAATTAATGCCTGACGCCACCCACTGACAATTCGACCCTTTTCCCAGTTCGTCGTACTGATCAATTGATTCCACATCCCGACAAATGGATTCGCCAATTCGGTGAGTTTCTCGTCCTCAGCCTCATCGAATTCATCACGACCCGCGGAAACGCGATCCACCGCATCCTCCCAAGCCGCTTGTGAGGCGTCCAAATCTTGGAGATCTTCACTCGAGAGCGACTCGGAATTGCTGTCCAATTGCTGCTCGGGGATATCGGCATTGGACTCGTCGGTGTCAAAAGGCGTCTGGTAAGAATCTTCGGGCGTCATGTAGGTATTCTCGCAAGCACAAAACAGCGTTAAACGACTCCATTACGCTAATCAATGGCAGCACATTCATGAAAGCACTGTCGCAAATTTTCACGCAAGCCAGTGTAAATATCGATGTTTCGAGGGCAGTTCGAACTGTCTGGTGAAGCTATAACATGTGGAAAACATGTTGGATCTCTGCAGTCTACTTGAAGCCGCGTGAAAACTGACCCAAATTAGCGATCGAGCAAGGCTTATTCAGAGGGAATCGCAACCCCAGCAATCTGCTCTGAGCATTAGCAGTGGAGTACTGCCTCAATGGACGCGGGGTCAGTTGCGACACGCATATCCCTGCATCCAATTTGGTCGCTTGATCAACGGATTCACCTTACTTTCAGCAACCAACTCTCTACTTGAAACACGGATTGATTCTATGAAACGAGTTTTATCGAAAGCTTTCAGTCTGCCTCACTTTCGAGGCGTTTTCAAACCCGCACAAATGGGGTTCACTAGCCATGTGGCTGTCCTGACTCTCGCTGCCAGCATCCTGTCGCTTCACTGCACCGCAGAAGACACGAAGCAGGCAAAACCCACCTCTGGATCTCAAAATCACACGCTCGTGAACACCACCAACACCCCCCATCCGGCACCAGAAAAATCCGATACCGTTCTCAGACATGCAGTTTTCTTCAGCTTCAACGAGAATTCATCGGACGCAGACGTTCAAAAAGTGGTAAGAGCGTTTGCCGCACTTCCAAAGAAAATTGATGCGATTATCGACTTCCAATCAGGCATCAATAATAGTCCCGAGGGACTTGATGACGGCTTTACCCACTGTTTTCTGCTGACATTCAAGGACGAAGAAGGCCGCGAAACCTATCTCCCACACCCCGCTCACCGCGAATTCGGAGCCACACTTCGCCCCCACCTCAATGACGTTTTTGTGATCGACTACTGGGGAGAAATGCCAGACCCCGCTCCCAAGCGACAACTCAAGCACGCTGTTTTTTTTAAGTTCAAAGAGGACGCGGATCCAGCAGCGATCAAACAAGTGGAAGAGGCTTTCGCAGCACTGCCTAGCAAAATTGATTCTATCAAATCATTCGAATGGGGCACCAATAACAGTCCCGAAACTCATGACGACGATTTTACCCACTGCTTCATGGTGACTTTCGATTCCGAAGAAGGCCGCGAAAAATACCTCCCCCATCCCGATCACCTTCAGTTTGTGGAGGTCCTGAAACCGGTACTCGATAAAGTTCGTGTCCTGGATTTCTGGGAAGATGGATTCAGAAAGAACCGTAAAAAGAAGTAGACCAACGGCAACAATGTGTTGACCATCTCCTACTTCATTAAACGCGAGACTGCCGACTCATTTAGAATAAAAAAAAGCTCGTCGGTGATCCAACGAGCTTTTTTTCATGTTAGCCATTCGCTTCATTCAATGAGCGAATCGTAAGTTAATCACGATTTCCGCCGCCGCTACCATTGCGACGGCCACCGCCGTTACCACCACGTCCACGACTAGGTCCGCCGCGACGACGGCGTGGGCGGTCATCATCGCGATCACCGCGTTCTGATCGCTCGGCACGCTGTGGGCGATCTTCGCCATCTCCATCGCCATCCTCTTGACCCTCTTCTGGAGCCATGTCGTCTTCGATACCCAATTGTTCCAGTGCACGACGACGGCTTAGCTTCACGCGATCATGTTCATCAACATCGATCACTAATACCTTCATCGAATCACCAACGCTGACAACCGAGTCGATGCTGCTGATATAGCCGCTGCTCAATTCGCTGATGTGACAAAGCCCGTCGCGACCTGGTAGGATTTCGACAAACGCACCAAACTCTTTGATGCTGCTAACGGTTCCGTCATAAATTTTGCCGATCTGAACGGTGGCGGTGCAAGCCTCGACTGCTCGTAGTGCTTCTTCCGCAGCTTCCTTGTTACTGCTTGCAATCAAGACCGTTCCATCATCATCCACCTCGATGACCGCGCCAGTTGTCTCTTGGATGCCGCGGATATTCTTTCCGCCGGGACCAATCAGAGCACCGATCTTGTCCGGAGAAATCTTCGTTCGCAACAAGCGAGGTGCCGTTGCCGCGATTTCTCGGCGAGGTCGCGAAATGGTGGTCAACATTTTGCGAAGAATCTCAATCCTTGCCTCACGCGACTGCTTCAGAGTCGCTCGGATGATTTCCTCACTGATACCGGTAACCTTCAGGTCTAACTGAATACCGGTGATACCGTTTTGGGTTCCCGCAATCTTGAAGTCCATGTCACCAAAGTGATCTTCAGTGCCAAGAATGTCAGTCAACAGAACCCAATCGTCTGCCGAATTACGAACCAAACCGACCGAGATACCGGCAACAGGGTTGGTAATTGGAACCCCCGAAGCCATCAGAGCAAGGGTCGCGCCGCAAACACTCGCCATCGAGCTGCTTCCGTTGGACTCGAGAATGTCACTGATCACGCGGATGGTGTAGGGGAACTGGTCCGCCGCTGGCAGTACTGGCGCCACACTTCGCTCCGCCAAACATCCGTGGCCAATCTCGCGACGACCTGGACCCCGAATCGGACGCACTTCGCCAACCGAGAAGCTTGGGAAGTTGTAGTCGAGCATGAACTTTTTGCTGTACTCGTCCATCAGTCCATCAACACGCTGCTCATCTTTGGCGGTACCAAGTGCAACGGTTACCAAAGACTGGGTCTCTCCGCGTTGGAACAGAGCCGAGCCATGAACGCGGGGCAACAGGTCTGTCTCACAGTAAATTGGACGCAGACTTGTGTTGTCTCGCCCGTCTGGACGGGTTCCCGAGGTGATCAGGTCGCGGACAACTTTTTCTTCCAAATCGTGCCATACGGTTCCAAATCTCTTCGAGCAAACGGCATCATCGGCGTTTGGATCAGGAATGACTTCTGCAATCGCTCGTTCCTTCAAGGCACGAACCGCAGCAGCTCGATCTTGCTTGCCGACGGTTTGCTGAGCTGCCTTGAAATCCGCGTAGTATGCGTCATTCAATCGAGCGAAAAGACCGTCATCCTCTGGTGCAACATACTCTCGTTTGACGGGGTTGACCTTTTTGTAGAACTCTTCTTGCAGCTCAATCACCTCTCGAATGACGCCGTGAGCAAATTGAATTGCCTCAAGCATCTGATCTTCGGGCATTTCTTGTGCGAAACCCTCGATCATCGCGACTTCATCACGCGAACCGCTGACAATCATGTCCAGCTCGCTCTCTTCGAGTTCACCATGCGTCGGGAAGGCAACGAGCTCGCCGTCGATCTTCCCAACACGAACGCTGGCAATAGGCCCTTGGAATGGCAACTCGCTGACATGCAGCGCCAAACCAGCACCATTCATCGCAAGCACATCACCATCGTTCTGTAAGTCACTCGCAACGACAAACGCTTGCACTTGGACTTCGTCGCGGAAACCCGCTGGCCACAAAGGACGGATCGGTCGGTCCATCAGTCGGGCGCTCAACGTCTCTTTTGTGCTCGGGCGACCTTCACGTTTGAGGAATCCGCCGGGGAACTTACCGGCTGCCGCCAGACGCTCTCGGTAATCACATGTTAGGGGAAAAAAATCTAACCCTGGGCGTGGATCGCTCGATGCGGCTGCAACCAGCACCACCGTTTCACCATACTGAACCAAGACGCAACCGGCAGCTTGCTTCGCTAGTTGACCCGTTTCGAATGATAGGGTCTGACGGCCAATCTGCTTCTCAACGCGAATTTTTTTTTCACTCACTTTTATCTTCCTTCAACCTACAAAAAAACATCGACAAAATGCTCGGACTGTGCGACCGATTCAATTGGGCCGTCCGAGAACATCAACGCAGTCATCGTTTGCAACCGATTCCTGCCAAGAAGGGAGCACCCTTCGATTTCAACAAATTAGGATGCGAGATAAGAACCGCTCTCTGTGGTCAATCTGCGGTGCATTCAACACCAAACAAATCGACACTGGATCACGTCATTACGTATCGCAAAGCGTAGACTGGGAGTTCGTCCGTAAGGATGTAAACCCATTTTGCCTCGCCACAAGCATTTGGGCGAGGAAGCTATGTAAGAGATCTCGCCATCAAGGCGAGAGAACTTACTGTCTTCGCTTGACCGCGGCGGTTTGGGCTACTTTCGAATGCCCAATTTCCCAATGATATCGAGATACCGTTGAGGATCTTCGCCTCGAACGTAATCGAGCAAGCGTCGTCGACGACTGACCAGACCCAAAAGTCCACGCCTTGATGCGTAATCCTTGCGATGGGTTCGCATGTGCTCGGTCAAACCATTGATTCGCTCAGTCAGAATGGCAATTTGCACCTCTGGTGAGCCCGTATCGGCATCTGCTTGTTTGTGCTCGCCAATAACTTCAGCTTTTCGCTCGTTCGAGATCGTCATACGTTTTTACAGCTATTACGTCGTTCCATAACTCACATTTCAGAGCGGTAGTGTACCGCTGCCGCCGTTTTACGCAACGGCAAATCTGAAAACCTATCCATTTCCGAGGCGTCAGAGAATACGTCAACTTTGAATCCCCAAAAAGGGGGCGTCACTGGATTTTTATCCAAAATCCGCAGCGGAACCGAATGAATCATCCCAGATGGCAGTAAAACTTGTCGCGATGCAAAGCTCCGACAAAATGCACCACCGGATCCGACAGAGGAAATTGCCTAATCGGCCAAGCCAGCGTTCCGTGGCAGAATTGCTCCTTAGGAGCAAATTACTTGGCGCTGCAGCAACAGCGATACCACCTCGTTCGCCAACTCCGCGGGACTTCTACCCTGAGCACCATCAAGCCGAAGTTCAGGTGACAGAGGCGATTCGTAGGGATCGCTAATCCCCGTAAAGTTCGCAATCTCACCT
>JADHOA010000285.1 GCA_016779185.1 Rubripirellula sp. | reverse complement strand
CGGTAAGCACTCCGCTGGGTGTCTAATCTTACTTCGCCTTAGATCCGTCCACTTGAGGCAGATTTTAGAGAGGAATCCAAGCGATTTGATTACCGATGCCCCGTATTATGGGACGGTTGAATCATCCTGCAACGTGAGTTGAGACCGCATTGACTTCTGAATGGCTTTTATTCGAAACACAAATCCTCTTTCCCCACCTCCTGAACCGCCTGGCGTGACCATGGGGCTTCCCTTGAAAGGACTCCACTCACCCGCAGATGAGGGGGTAATATCGTCGCTTCTGCCTGCAATGACGTGTCGGCAGTGAGCATTCATCGATCGGCTTTTGACGGAAATCCGAGTTACAACGAGGTCCACGAAATCACGGGGGGAACGGTCGTTGCGATTGTGCCTGATTTTTTGTGACCGCTGCGATTACAAAACGTTCGCGGAGAGAAGAAGTGTCGAGTAAGCTATGCAGAGTGACGATCTTTTCTAAACGGCCTAGACCTCCCAATTCTCGGCCGTTAAGTCGGATCTACCGATTGATCGGGGGAACTATCAATGCCGATTCGGACATCGCACCGAACCGAATTGCACCATTCTCCCGGCCTCATCGAGTCTCCGTTCTGAGCCTATAATCTCCAGTCCAAGTGTTCCTGCGGCGTTTTGCGTCTTGGCAAATGATCCGCTGCTTTAACGGTGCGATGAACCAAACACCGTTAAGAAAGAACTAACAAAAGGTGTAACTTCTGATGAAACGACTCATCGCAACCTTTTTTGTTTCCTTGTCAACCGTGAATATGATTCACGCGGATGACCTTGTTGCACCCGCAGTGCTGGACCATTTAGGACTGAAGCAAAGTTGGGCAAGGCCCGTGACCGCTCCTTGGGGTGCACCGTCGATCGTCAACCAACAATTGGTTGTCATGGAAGATAATCCCGTCGAGTATTTAGAAATCATCGAGGCCGCATCCGATGCTGCACCTGCCGACGCGGAAGCATCAGCAGATCCAGCGGCAACTGAAGAGTCCACTGAAACGAGTGACCCAAGGGTCATCGTTCGGATGAGGGTGGACACGACACCTCCCAATGGTCACTTGAGCAGTCGAGAAGAGGCGGAACGTCGAGCCAACAATGAGATTCGACGCCTGAAAAGAAAAGGAATCGATGCGGAGTTGAGAAGCCGCAAGATCCCGCGCGTCAATCTTTTCTCACTCTCCGATAATGGAACCCTTGAAAGTCGTGATGCGGAAACGGGTGAACCGCTTTGGATGATTCATCTGGGTGACCCTCAATTACCTTACATGGAACTTGGCGCCGACCAAGAGCACTTGATCGTCGTAAATGGTTCCAACATTCATCAGATTGATACCCAAAACGGCGAAATCATCTCGAGCATATCGACGATTGGTGCACCGGCTTTTGGTGCCACCATCGCTGGCGATTTTGTGATGGTCCCGATGATCGGCGGAGGCATTGAATGTTATCCGCTGCGTGACCCAACGATTGATCCCTTCCTTGAGAAAGTCGAGGGTGATGCTCTGAGTCTTCCTGTCAAATCGCCCGACATTGATTCCTCTCGCACCGCTTGGGCGACCGATCGAGGTTTTGTGTACGTCATGGAAATGCAAGGAGTTCCTTCACTTCTATTTCGGCTGAAGACTGACGGGATTGTCAGTGCTCGTATTGCAGCAGCCAAAGGGAATCGATTCTTTTTTGGTTCCGAAGGAGGCCAAGTTTACGGCATCCGTGCGACACGCAGCGGGGAAGTGATGTGGAGCACACCGATCGGAGAACCTTTCTACCACGAACCACTTGTCTTCGGTGATCAAGTTCTCTTGCGATCTGCCTTCGGCAGCCTCTTTTCGCTCGACGCGGCAACCGGAGCGTTAACGTGGGAAAAGCCGCTTCGCGGTGTTGGCGAATTGATAGGTGTGATCGACGGGAACCTCTATACCACCACGCTAAGTGGGCACTGTGAAGTTGTGGAACTGAGTACCGGCAAGCGAGTGTCCGCGCCACTGGACTTGCGACCAGCTGATTTCATCGTGAACACCATGACGAATCGTCTTTACCTCGTGGGCGACGAAGGTGATGTGCAGTGCGTGCATGCTGTTGGCGAAGATCTTCCAACGTTCCATCACGAGCTTGCGAAACCGTTGACTGTGGAAGAATCGGTCAACAACACTGGCAACCAACCCAACCAAAACGGAAAGGGTGCCGGAGGCGGCAACGACCCGTTCGGTGCGGGAGGAAACGATCCATTTGGTGCAGGCGGAAATGACCCCTTCGGCGCGGGAATGAACAATGGCGGCAACGATCCATTCGGCGCCGGCGGAAATGATCCGTTCGGTGGGGCAGGCGGCGGGAATGATCCGTTCGGCGGAGGCGAGGCGATGGAGGATCCCTTTGGGGCCAATCCGTTCGGGAACTAAGTTGTCTTCGGGTGCTAGCCAAGACGCAAACCGACCAAATTCTAGACTTGGCTGCTTACAAGTCAGGCCATTCCTAGACGGCGGCATTTTGGTGGCCCCGATTCTTAGACTGGCCTCGTTTTTAGGCTGGCCTCGTTTTTAGGCTGGCCAGTGTTCAGCAATCTTCCGCTGCAGAAACTGAGCGCTTCGCATCAGCTGGTCAAATCCCTCGACGCCATCCTCGATACTGATCCAATTATCAGCGAATCCGGCTGATTTTAGGATCATGAAGATCGCATCGTAGTCGTTAAGCCCCTTGCCAATCTCTCCATGGCTCAGTCTTTTCGCATACCCTTCTGCACCGGTTTCATCGGCCCGTAAATCTTCGATCGTTCCGTGCAGTAAGTACCGGTCACTCGCGTGCATGGTGACCACCTTTGGCGCCACACGCCGCAGTAAATCAAGCGGATCTTCACCGGCGAGAATCGTGTTACTTGGGTCGTAATTCACTCCAAAGTTCGTTGCGGTAACCGCATCGACGAGATCACAAAACGTATCCATCATCTGAGCAAATTCTGGGTAGTTCCAAAAATCATCCTTGTAATGATTCTCGATGATCAGCGTAACTCCCTTCGCTGCTGCATACTCAGCGCAGAGGTCGATACATTGTGCTGCGAAACGAATCCCATCCTCCCTGGGTACCTCGGGGCGTCGTTGTCCGGATAGAACTCGGCAGAATTGTCCACCAAGTTCATGCGTCATATCGATCCAGAACTTTTCCTTTTCGATTTGCTCCGCTCGAAACTCTGGGTCGGGATGGGTGAAGTCGGGCGAACAACACATCATTGGAATCGTTAGCCCTTTCTCCTCCACTTTCTGTCGAATCGGTTTCCACTGCGAGCGATCCTGCATCTCAAGAAAACCTGCGTACCACTCCAATCCCTCCACGGGCAACTGGGACGCCATCTCAATCCACTCCGATAGACTCATGGTTCCATCTTTACAGAGTGCCTGCATATACAATTTTGGAAAGGCAGCTAGCTTTGGCATCGCGACTGATACTGTGTTGGGGAGTGAAAGACTGCGGCGGCGTCGTTCATTCATCAAACGACTGCAACTAATTTGTGTTGACTTCATGACCCCAAATGGAATCACAATTGCTTCGGCTCTTAGAAAGGGTTCAAGACGTTGATAAGCTTGGCTTGAGTAGCGACTTGACAATCGTTCCATCGTGCATGGTCTCGAAAGCCTCATGCCAATCTTCTAGCCCCCAGGTTCCGCCGATAATCGGAGCCACATCAAGTTGACCGCTCGCCAGCAGGGCAATGACTCGCTCCCAGATCGCCCAATGATGGCTAAAGCTTCCTTGCAGGGTAACATTTTTTTGTACGAGTGGATCGATTGAAAAGTCGAGCGGCTTTGGGCCCCAACCGACCTTGGTAATCCAACCAGCGGGCCGAACAAGCTCGATGGCAAGTTTCAATGTTGAGGAAACACCAGCCGCGTCAATGATCACATCGGCTCCGAGCCCATCTCTCTCTAATGCCCAATCGCGGGCGTCGGTCAGTGGTGTGCAGCCGTATTGCGTAGCGATTTCAAATCGAGCAGCATCGGATTCCAACCCTAGGATTGCAACATCACCACCGCAAAGTTTTGCCACCGCTGCGCACAGGATCCCGATGGTTCCGGGCCCGATGACAAGAACACGATCACCAGGCGAAATACGAGAATTGCCGACGACCGAGTTATAGGCGACGCAGCAAGGTTCGGTGAGTGCGGCATGATCAAGCGACAATACATCGGGCACACGATGGAGGCATCGCGCAGGAACGCGAGCATACTTGGTCATCGCTCCATCGACTCCGTAACCAAAGCCTTTTCGCGTTGGATCCAGGTTATATCGTCCCTGCCGAGACATCGGGTTATTCAGATCGATAACGGCAGCAGTCTCGCTGGCGATACGATCACCTTCCTTCCAGCCTTTGACGCTTTGGCCTAGTTCAACAATCGTCCCAGCAAACTCATGACCGAGAACGACTGGATAATTCACTGGCCAACTATGGGAGGACGTCCACTGATGAAGGTCGCTTCCACAAACACCGACCGCTGCTACCTCTACTAAGACGTCTTCTTCACCGATGACCGGCTTTGCAAACGAACGAATCTCCACGCTGCCGGCCTCGGGAGCGTAGTTAACGACAGCTGCTGACTCACTCATGTATATCTTTCCCGTAGGCATGTACTTTTTCGCAGATCATACGCAATGAACTTTCGAGATCACCGGTCGCGGTTTTGAACGCATCCGCGTCGATTGTCAGCGGAGCCCCTAAAACGACAAGGGGGGCACCGTACTCTGGGCAACGGATCGCTTGTTCGATCGTCAAGCCGCCCACGGCCTGCACAGGGACTTTAACCGCCTGCACTACCTCGCGAAGATCATCGAGGGGGCTCGGCATTCTCTCACCCCTAGCCGCAATTCCGCGTCGCTCGTCGTAGCCAATATGATGGACGATGTAATCACAACCAAGATCTTCGAGTCTTCGCGCTCCATCAACCATTGTCGTATAGCCAAGGTTGTCGCCCATTACACCGACGCCGCAATCCTTACCAGCTTTGACCACACATTTGATCGTTTCTTCGTGCGCTTGTGCCATCACGACCACATGAGTTGCACCCGCACCGGCCATCATCTCAGCCTCAAGGTAACCTCCGTCCATCGTCTTTAAATCTGCAACGATGGGGGTATCTGGGAATCGATCCCGAAGTGCCCGCACACCGTGAAGCCCCTCGGCCAAAATCAAAGGGGTTCCCGCCTCAAGCCAATCAACGCCTGCACGAATCGCCATTTCCGCTGTCTCAAGTGCTTCTTCGATCGTGGTTAGGTCAAGTGAAATTTGAACAATCGGCTTCATGTGATCTCATCTTGTTGTAGTGGGTTGAGGACTGCGGGCAATCGGTCCGTTCGTTTTCAAAGACACTTGTTTTTAAACGCAAAGTTGCCAGGCACTCATTCAAGCAGGAAGGTAAACTAAGAACAGCATCTTGTTCATGAAAACGCTTTAATAAAATTAAATGGAAGTCACCTTAAGCTGAGTCGCAAAGCATCTTAACCACGAAAACGCTAACTCGACACAAGTGGTTAATCACCATGGTGACTAGGATGCCGACTTTCCTGCATCAGTCGATTTTTGATTCTCGATTGCATCTTCAATCAACTTGAGCTGCCTCAGAAGTGGCGGAGAATAAGGCGATTGCTTTAACGCCAACTTTTGCATTCGCAAGGCGTTATCGTAATCCTTTACCGCGAAGTAACATCGAGCACAGGTATCCATCTTGGCACTGTCATTAGAAATATTCAACGACTCCAAGCTGTACTTCAATGCCTTTTCCTTGTTCCCGGTGGTATTGGCAACTAACCAAGCGTATTGATTTAATTGGTAGCCGAGTTCAAGAACAATTGGCTGACCGAATCTTTTGGCGTCCTCGCGAACGTCCTGTATCGACTGCTCAATTTGCCGAACGTTCACTTCGAGTGTTCGGTC
>JADHOA010000284.1 GCA_016779185.1 Rubripirellula sp. | reverse complement strand
AATTCGACTTCCACCAGCGGACGCTCCCACTCCAATCGACGTCCCATCGCAATCCCTGCCTCGGTAAAGCAGCCTCCGCCACCGGAAACTAATCGCTCCCAGCCGAAAATGAGGCGATAGTCGCGGAGAGAAAACTCATCGGTCTCGCCATCGGCTTTGGTAACCGCCCAAGTGCTACCGCCGAGCCCGCCTTTCACATAAGCCCAAGTCTCGCTATTTCCGCCATTTTTGGTGAGCCTGTAGGATGCTTTGGCAAGAGGAAACCTCAAATCAAGCCGCGTTCGACGATTTGGGGTCCACAAAAGGCCAACCGCTGGCAGGACCGGTAAATCCGCCCTCCCTAACATCACGGCACCTCCCGACAACGTGACTAAATCAGGAATCCATTCCCAATTGAGAAGCCCCAAAGCAAAAAATCTTAAAGCCCGATCATCGGTGCTCAAATCACTTCGAATAGCGGGGGACACAATCGCAAGGATCGACAACCGCTCGCTCCAGTCACGACGATAAAAAAACTGCAACTCAAATTGATAAAGCTCCTCAGGAACCACGTAGCCGACTGGGAGCAAATCTTGGTCCCCGACATCCAACCAGTCGACCTGAACGCGAGGGGTCACTCCCAAGATGTGATCGAGACTGCCCAGTGGTATCCCCGTTCCGATCCCAAGTTCAACAAATCCATTACGAAGGGAACCCGATTCAAAGGGACTCACGCCACCAAACTCCAGCGAAACACTCTGAAGTGCCTGTCGCTTAAATCGCTCTAGCTCCACCTCCTCCTCGTTCGGTTCACAAAGGGGTCGAGAATAGGCAGCCAGCCTAGCAGGCGGTGGCTCCGGATTGTGTGGATTCAGATACAGGTCAGCAGCAAGGGAACCAGACGGGGCAATCGCGTTCTGGACCGCGATCCCCTCGGTAAAGAAGCCACTTTCTGACACTCCATTGCCCAATAATTCTGCTGATAATCCTGCTGAATCCTTTGATCCTGCTGAATCCTTTACAGTCAGCGGGTCGTCATAAGCGGTTGGCCATACCATCGTCCCCAATCGATCTCCGATATCGACCGAATCGCCGCCCCCAATATTAGCTAACGAAAAATCCGCTAACCCGATGTTAGGCAACCCAATATCAGATAAGCGCCGTTCCGATTCCATCATCGATAACCGTGGTCGCTGCCAAACGGCTTGCGACGTCGATGCCGGGTGAGTGGCGGTGGGATAGACGGCGGCAGGCCCTGCCGATCGCCCTGACTGCTGGTTTGCCCGCTGACTGGCTTGTTCGATCACCTGCTCTGACTCAACCGGCTGAGTTGCAGCAATCCGTCGGATCGGCTCACTCCGCGGCTTGGAATCAATTATTGGTTTCGTACTGATTTTCTGTGCAAGACAATCATTTGTCCCAAAAACGCTCGCTAAAACGATCAACACGAGTGTTTTCCGAATGTCGCATGGCCACAACGCCCTTGCATGACAGCATTGCGTCTGCCGCCCAATCCATTCTCGATCGTGTTGTCTGAATCGCACCGTTTCGCGAATCCTTTCGCGTCATGTCTGAGTTGTTAAACCTTTAACGACAATCTTCTGCCAGGAATCATAGCTACTCGAAAACCTCATCGAACGGCAACACCACGTCGCTGAGTCGGGTGCTCGAACCACACTTCAGGAAATAAAAACGGTCTCACGATATCCAGCACCTAACCGGAAATTCGCTGAATCAAATCGTCAACTTCCTTTGAGGTCGTCGCAAAACTGGTGACCAAGCGGTAAAGCCCAATCTCAGGGCTTTTGACACCAGCAAACCACGTCGGAATCGGCCAGGGATAGAAGCTGACTCCAGCACGTTCCAGCTCCGCGGCTAGTAATTTGGGCATGGTGACGAACACTTCGTTGGACTCACACGGCCAAGCAAGCGTAACGTTTTTGCTTGCCTTAATCCCCACAATCAGTCGCTGTGCCATTTGATTGGCGTGCGAGGCAAGTTGAATCCAGAGGTCATTTTTCAGATAAGCATCAAGCTGCGCGGTGATGAACCTCGTTTTTGAAAAAAGCTGTGCGGCCCGCTTACGGATAAACGGAACTTGCTTGGCATGGTCGGGATCAAAAAAGATGATGGCCTCGGCACACCAGCATCCGTTCTTAGTCGCTCCGAATGACAAAACATCAACGCCCGACTTCCAAGTCATCTCTGCGGGTGTCGCCCCAAGTCTCACCATCGCATTGGCAAAACGCGCACCATCCATGTGCAACTTCAGACCGTGATCGTGGGTGAGTTGCGAGATTTGCTTCAAATGATCAATCGAGTAGACCGATCCCGCTTCGGTTGCCTGCGTCACACTGACTGCCATCGGTTGACCATGATGCACAAAGATCGACTCGAACTGCGCGAGCTTTTTGCCAAGCGCCTCGACGTCCATGCGGCCCATCGGTCCATCAATCGGTGACATCCGAGCACCCGAAGTAAAAAACTCGGGCGCACCACACTCATCCTCGATCAGATGCGACTCTCGATGACAAAAAACAAAGCCACCAGGGCGAGTCATCGATGAGAGTGAAAGTGAGTTTGCTGCGGTCCCAGTACCGACAAAATAGACCGCAACCTCCCTTTCAAAGATTTCATTAAAGCGCCGCTCAACCGATCGATCAAATTCGCTATCGCCATAGGCAGCTGAGAACCCTCCACTGTGGTCACTCAAAGAAGCCGCAATCTCCTTCGCGGCACCGGCCCAGTTGTCACTTGCAAAATTCATCACGATTCCTACGTCACAGTACGCTTTTCAATCGAAACACACTTGGAACCAACAGAATCTTCCACAACTGTCGGCCGACGACAATCCCCGCCGACAAGATTGTCGACCAAGTAATCACCCACACAGGGCTTGTTCCGAATCGATTACCATCAGATGCGTCACATGGTGCTGACACGGTTCATAATCGATAAACCAAGCCCTGATAAACCAAGCCCGGAAAAAAGCATTTCATGAACATGAAAAGTCCCATTCTTCACATGATTGCTTTTGCGATAATCTCGGCTCCCCCATTGATTCCATTCGGATTCGCTAACGACGGCAAGGGGCAAGTAACCCGAGTGGATCATGCCCAATCCTACCCACTAATTGACCTGGGCCCCGAAGCAGCCAGCGCACGTTATCGTATCGACTTTGGACCGCTCGAACTGCCGGCTGATTTCTCTAGGACTTATTCTCTTGAGAACCTACCCAAGGCAAACTTCACGCTCGGTATCGCTCTATCGATGCTGCATCCCTTGGATCAGAGGCGACAGCAAGCGAAATCGCAAACGTCGACATCCAACAAAACTTCCGCAAACGATCAAGCGAGTCCAGCGAACAATCCTCAAGAACGATCGGATGGGAAACCCGATTGGTTTCGGGATATTGAGATCACCATAAAACTGCTTGACGTCACCGACCAGAAAACCATCTTCGAAATCAAACAACCGCTAACAGCTTGGACCTGGACCAACTGGGGACCCAACCCCGGGCAAAGCTTTCTCTACTGCAGGGACGGTGCCAGCTCTAGCTTTGAAACGAAGCCAACGCATCGCTACCAACTCGAAATCACTTCGATCTGCAGAAGCAAAACGAAGATCCCGATTGAAATGAGGCTGTTGATGTACGGAGGCGGTTGGAAAGCAGATCCTCGATCCGGGCAAGGTGGCCCTGCATCATTTCGATTTCTGAGATGGCTCGGCCTCTAGGAAACGTGCCTGTAACCAAAGCAGTGAAATCCAGCCGAATCCCATCCGCACCATCTCACTTGGTCGCTTATCAGACTGGCCCGCTCGATCCATCGGGTTCAACGCAGTCAACATGATTCCGGGATCATCTACCTTCAACTTTCGCAGTTAGCGACGTTTTTTCTTCACACGGCGTCGAACCGATCGACGGACCGTTCCGCGTGAGATGTAACGACTTCGTCTTCGCTTACGCTTTAGTTTGATCCCAAAAAGTGCGAGCAAACGGGTCAAAGCAAGGTTGGCGGGAGATGTCGCTTCACGCGGAAGCGAAGAAATCGAAGCCTCGCTCTGCCAACATCGCTCCATCGAGATTTTAGACGGATCACAGAAATCGATTATCGACGACGTGACGACAAGCGAAAGGGAAACGGTTTGGTCGGAAGGTAAGTCAGCATGCTCGAACCTACACGCCCTATCCTCAGATGCGACTCGTTCAGTTGCGAACTTTTCCGTTGCCACTGGTTGAGGCGGTTCATGCAAACGGCCATGTAACGCCGCGCCAATCCAGCACACGGCACAGACACACACCAAGCTTGCCACGGCCTGATTCCGAATCGATCGTTCCATCTTCATGGCTGTCGGTCGCTCACAAACGCCGCCCCTTTATCCATCTATCCATCGGCATCCAATTTTCGTTCGGCTGATTCCTTCTGCCCCGAATCTGATGGGATAACGTGACCGGTCGTGGATCCAGATGCTATGCAATTCGCGCAACCACCCACCAATTGCGCAATATCCATAGTCACCTAATCCATAGTCACCTAATCCATAGTCACCTAATCCATAGTCACCTACCCGGCGAAAGCCAGGCAGCCTAGGCAGAATAAGAAAAACACTACGCAGGCATTCCTATCCTCGTTTTTCCATCAAGCGAGGGGGTTTGGCGGTCGCTCATGCGAATGACTGTCATGGAGTCGTTCCCCGAAAGCAGAGATCAACATCCAAGGATTACGTTAAACTGAACGGAACGAATTATCGATTTCATCCCACCTCGCGACAAAGCTAACCGTGTATCGCAATTTTTTTCTCGCCTGCTTGGTTCTCACCCTCTCCTTGAGTGACTTGTCTAGCCAAGCCGAATCGCCGCCGAATGAATTTTCGACACTCTTTGATGGCCAAACCTTTGACGGCTGGCAGCACCGTGGAAACTGGGTCATTCAGGACGGCGCATTCTATCGAAACCAAGCAGGTGGCTCGCTCACCTACATCCGCGAAAAAGTACCCGACGACTTCGAGTTGCGATTCGAGTGGAAAGTGTCCAAGGGATGCAACTCCGGGGTTTATTATCGCCCAGCGCAGTATGAGTATCAGGTTCTCGATAACGTCCACAGTCCGTACGGTGAAAACCCCCGACAGTCAGCAGGCGCGTTATTTTTTTGCATGGCTCCATCGCGTGACGTCACGAAGCCATACGGCCAGTGGAATACAGGAACTATCAAATGCAAAGGATCCGTGATCGAACACTGGGTCAATGGTCAGCGAGTCCTCTCGTTCGATTATCGTGATCCAAAATGGAAAAGCGAGATCGAACTGCTGCGGATTCGCGGGGCGGATTTGGAGGCGCGAGGTGGTCAGCTTTGGCTTCAAGATCATGGTCAAGATGTCTGGTATCGCAATCTTCGGATGCGAAAAATCACCCAGGAGGAAACGCTAACCGCCGATCCTGATTTTAGGCCGATGCCGGTGACTGGCGAGGCACTGAAAAAGGAGAATGAACGTGTCCGAACGATGCTCGAGGCACAACGCAAGTCGACCCCCTAAAGCGAACCACCGATCGAATCAAAACAGGTGCTCCGGTCAACAGAACGAAGGCAATTAAACTCTCGCGGGCATGGGATTCACATCATTGAAAGCTTGCGAACCAAGTCATGTTTCCTACGCCCGCCTTTGTTGATCCTTGCTTGATACAATCAGGACCCGCTCCTTGTGCCCCGTAACACCGACGGACGAAGGCGGATAGACTTTATTGAATCAGACGAACGGTAGTCAATGAATGGATCGCGGTCGCGGATCACGGTGAAATCATTCCTGCGATTGAAACCCAAAATCTGAGACGCAGAAAAACTGAGACCTAGCAGACCTGAACCTAGCAATCGTGAACACTCATTATCCTAATGCAAGCGATCTCACGAACCATGGTCAGGGACACACCACGGGATGACTGCTCCGTTCCACGAGACCCTTCAATTTCCAAATTTCCAAC
>JADHOA010000015.1 GCA_016779185.1 Rubripirellula sp. | reverse complement strand
CACTATTCAATGCAAGAGAAACCACTCGACACGAACTTTCATTGGCATGGTTTTACCCAGATGGCTCACTATGACCCTTTGGTGATCCGAGAAGCCAACGGTGTCTGGCTGACGACGACTGATGGACGACGCCTACTCGATGGTGTCGCGAGTCTTTGGTGCAATGTACACGGCCATGCAAAAACCGAAATTAACGACGCGATTCGAGAACAGCTTGATAGGGTCTCGCACGTCACGACTCTTGGAATGTCCTGCGATACGACCGAGCGATTGGCTCGGGAACTAGCTCGGATCACACCCGGTGATCTTTCACATGTGTTTTTTAGCAGTGACGGATCTTCCGCAGTCGAAGCTGCCTTAAAGATGGCGTTCCAATACTGGCAGCAGTCAGGGCATCACTACGTCGAGAAAACGAAATACCTCGCGCTGAATCTTGCATACCATGGTGACACCACCGGTGCGGTCTCTTTGGGTGGTATTGAGTATTTTCATCGACTTTTTTCTCCGATCCTATTTGATCCTATTCGTGGTCCCCTGCCCTGCACCTACAGACTTCCAGAAGGGGTTTGTCTTCCAAAATCATGCGCTCACTACGCTTCTCAAATTGAAGGTCTTCTCATAAGGCACCATCATGAGCTCGCTGCGGTGGTAATGGAACCACTTGTGCAAGGAGCTGCTGGCATGATTACACATCCTTCAGGATTTCTGCGGCGTGTCAGAGAATTGTGTGATCGTTATCAAGTGCTACTAATTTGTGACGAGGTAGCAACAGGTTTCGGACGGACGGGAACCATGTTTGCTTGCGATAGTGAAGATGTCACTCCCGATATTCTTTGTCTCGGAAAAGGGTTGACCGGTGGTTATCTGCCGATGGCTGCAACTGTCGCACGTCCACATGTTTATGAAGCATTTCTCGCGCCGGTCGAAGCTTCACGGCAGTTTTTTCATGGCCACACCTTTGCGGGGAATCCTCTCGCTGCTGCGGCCGCTTTGGCATCGCTTGAATTATTTCAATCGGAGCAAACCTTACACGGTGTGGTTCCAAAATCAGACTATTTGCGACAGCGGTTGAGTGTGCTTGAGGAAAATCCATTTGTGGGAAGTATTCGCGGTCGTGGTTTGATGATTGGAATTGAAATCGTTCAAGATCGCCAATCAAAGATCACGTTAGATTCGGAACTATTAGTTGGGCGTCGTATTTGTGAACAGGCAATTTCGCAAGGAGTTTGGATTCGACCACTTGGCGATGTTGTTGTGCTGATGCCGCCGTTATCCATCAGTGAGGCAGAGTTAGACATGCTCGCTGATGCGGTCATCGCCAGTGTTGAAAACGTTACGGGTAATTTGAAGGTATGAAATCATCCATTTGGAACATGTCGCTTCCAATACAAGTTATTATCTTGGCGTTGTCTTTGAATTTTGCGGTTCCCGTTACTGAGGGTAATCCACGACTTGAAATCGGCAGAAACCGTTCTGTTTGAAAAGGGCATAGGAAGATTTAATGGAAGAACGCACGCCTGATGATGTTCCAGATGAACTTGTTTCCAAACAGGCGGCAGATTCAGATTGGACCGGGACTCCTATTGATAAAAGAGATCCTGAGATTATCGCAAAGTACGAGCCATATTTGCGAATGCTTTCCAGAACTAAGATGCGGCGGGCTTATCAAGCCAAAATGGGCGCGTCGGATCTTGTTCAGCAAGCAATGATGCAGGCGGTTCAGGCTTTTGAGCAATTTCGTGGAGAAACCGAAGAAGAGTTGATGGCTTGGCTGCGGCAGATACTCGTTAGACATCTTTGCCATGTCGATCGAGATTTACACCGAGACAAACGAGATATTCGCCGCGAGCACTCGATGGAACAGCAGCTTGCTGCTTCCTCAATGAGAATTCAAAACCTTCTTGCAGGTGATGGTCCAACGCCGAGCCAAAATATCATGTTAGGTGAGCATATTTTGCGATTATCCGAAGCAATTGATCGGTTACCAGAGGCCCAAGGGGAAGCGATTCGTCTCCACTACATTGAAGGCCTAAAGCTTAGTGAAGTCGCCGAGCAGATCGGTAAAACTTCTGGCGCGGTAGCTGGCTTAATGCATCGTGGGATGAAAACATTGCGATCCCAGTTGGAATAGTGAAAGTTTTCTGAGCAGTTTGTTGCGTGTTATTAGCTTGTAATGCTAGATGTTACTAGGCTGCACCTGTCTAGAGTGGCCGGACAACGGAGGTGCTGCGCAGATAATCCATTAGGGTTTCAATCGAAAGTACGCCGCCGCCCATTCCGCTTTTGTTGATGCCGCCGTATGGAACACCATGAGCGAAAACATTGTGGGCGTTGATCCAGCTATTTCCTGCAATCATTTTTTCAGCAATGCGTGTAGCACGGTTTCGATCCTCAGTCCAAACACTATTTGCTAGGCCATAGTCCGTTTGATTTGCCATTTCGATCGCCTCTTGTTCGGAAGAGAAACGCGCTAGGTACGCTACTGGGCCAAATATTTCTTCGCGAGCGGCAATATTATCAAGGGATCCGCTAAGCAAGGCTGGCTTAACGTAATGACCCTCGCATCCGTTGACGGAAATGGTTCCACCTTCTAATAGGCAGTTCGCACCTTCACTTTTTCCTTTATCAAGGTAGCTGAGAATCCGTTGTCGCTGCTTCTCGTTGACAACTGGGCCCATCTGAGTTGTCTCTTGAAGCTGATGTCCAATTTTGACTGACTGAAGCTTCTCAATACACGCTGAAACGAAATCATCATAGGCTTTCTCATGGATTAGCCATCGTGTCGCATCGCAACAAACTTGCCCCGTGTGAAATGTGATGGCGTTCACAAGTTTTTGAGCAGTGTCTTCGATATCCAAATCGTCAAAAACGATTGCTGCGCCTTTGCCACCTAATTCTAGCTTTACTGGTACGAGATTATGCCCACATGATTGAGCGACTAATCGACCTACTTCAGGTGATCCTGTAAAGGACATCCTTTTTATCTTTTGGTGCTGGCTTAATGCGGAACCTGTGGTTTCTCCTCGGCCTGTGACAACGTTGATCACTCCATCCGGTATCCCAACTTGTTTTGCAAGTTTTGCCAAGTAGATAGCAGACAACGAAGTGTCCTCTGCTGGCTTGATTACGACGGTGTTGCCGGCAGCGAGCGCCGGTGCAATGCCCCAGCCAATTAGTAAGAATGGGAAATTCCATGGGAAAATGAAGGCACATGTTCCCCAAGGCTGACGGACGGTCCATGCTTCATGGCCAGAGACAGCGAGCGTTGTACGAGTTGGCACGGTTTGGGAGAGACCAATGAAATATCGAAACGTATCGACAAAATTTTGAATGTCACCAACTGCTTGTGCTTCGACTTTTCCTGCGTCCAGAGATTCAATTTGAGCAAGGACGTGTTTCTGCTTTTCTACTTCGTCAGCGAGTCGATGTAACAGAGCGCCACGTTCTCCTATTGATAGATCGTGCCAAGATGGATCAAGGAAGGCACGATTTGCCGCATCAACTGCGTGATTGACCTCTGCCGCATCTAACTCTGCGATTTCAGCAATTTTTTCGCCCGAACCCGGGTCGTGACTCACGATGAAGCAATCCTGTGCACTGAAAAGATCTTTGCCTCCAGCAAATCCACCGAATTGCTTCTGACTCAAAAAATCAAGCACTTCCGGTAATAACTTCGAGGTAATGATTTCGTTCATTTCCTTGTTCCCTGATTCATTTGTTCTAGGCGGATCAATACAAGTGCAGTCGTTAGTTTCCTCGATGGCTCGCTTCCAAGGCAAGTGAGTTAGTTTTCGGAATCTATGGATAATATTGAGGATCTGCGAAGCCGACTCTAGCTTCTTGGAGGAAAACCATCACGCAGGAGATACCGCCATATGGCCAATCGAGTTGCTGTCCCTGCTCGTATTGACCTTTGCCAGGCAGGTTTAAATCAATGTTAGTTACGTGTTGTGAATGTATTTGCTGGCTGAATGTCTCACCTTTGGGGGAATTTGAGCTTCATTCACTTTTTCGGGGTGATTGATAAGGCGTGTTAAATCTCTACGATTGTCGGTTTAAGACATGGGCGTGTACACCAAATTCGAATCCGGGTTCCAGTTGCCGTTTTGAGTCGGCATGAGGAGAAACAACTTGAGTGCTGAAAACAATGAGGTCGAAGAGCAGATACTGGTTGTCCCTGCGTCGGTAATTGATGCAATTGGAACCATCGATGGCTTTGAAAGCGACGTCGATCGCTTCCTGATTCCGATTCTTGAGAGCGATCAACTTGCCTATAAGCCTCGCGGGCCGATGGAGTCGGATCCTTCGTTCAAGCAGTTAATACCTTATGTGTTATTGGAGTGGACGGATCCCGAGGGGACGACATTTTTGTTCACTTACACGCGTGGCGGTGGCGGCGGCGAGTCTCGTTTACATGCTAAGCGCAGTGTTGGAATCGGTGGCCATATCAGTCAAGAAGATTCGGTTGATGGCTCCGATGCCTATCGAACTGGGATGCGACGCGAGCTAGATGAAGAGGTGAACCTGCAATCGAGTTACCAGGAGACCAAGGAGGGACTGATTTATGATCCGTCTAATGAAGTTGGAAAGGTGCATCTCGGTGTTGTTCATCGTTTTATTTTGGAGCAACCAGCAGTCAGCAGCAATGAGGCAGATCTTGCTGAGGGAGGCTTTGTGAGCGTTGATGAGCTATTCGAGGAAATGGATCGGCTTGAAACATGGAGCCAGTTGGCGATCCAGTCGCTATATGGCAAAAGTCATTAGGCTCACATTTGTCGATGGTTAATCTATTCAAGATGAGTTGAAGCTTGCTCTTAGTAATTTCCCTTCCAAGGATCAATCATCGTGATTTATTTGGATAATCATGCGACAACTCCCTGTGACCCTCTTGCCGTAGAGCGAATGTTGCCTTGGTTTACTGACTTCTTCGGTAACCCACACAGTACTCATCAGGCTGGTCAGATTGCAGCCGATGCGATTCGAAACTCGCTGCAATCAATTGCTCGGTTAATCAATGTGGATGTGGACAAACTTGTGGTCACCAGCGGTGCTACCGAAAGTAACCAACTGGCTATCCGCGGCGCGGTAACCCACCCCAGACAGAGGCGAAGGCATCTTGTCTCGGTCACTTCAGAGCATCCTGCCGTGCTAGATGTTCTCAAAGATCTTGAGACCGATGGGTTTAAAGTCACCCTAGTGCCAGTGGTTCAGCAAGGGCATCCATCTGCGGGGACCGTTGATATGGAGCGATTAGCTGATGCAATTACGGGTGAGACTGCACTCGTGTCGGTAATGTGGGCCAATAACGAAAACGGGGCCATCAATCCAATGGCTGAAATATCGGAACTCTGTTCTCTTCATGGTTGTTTGTTGCACTGCGATGCAACTCAAGCGTTAGGAAGACTGCCGGTTGATCTTCAGTCGGTCAAGATTGATTTGCTAAGTGCTACCGCACACAAGTTCTACGGACCCAAAGGAACTGGTTTTTTGGTGGTAGGTGGTGGCGAGCGTCGGATTCGTCTTCGTCCCCAAATGCTTGGTGGTGGTCAACAATCCGGAATTCGCAGCGGAACCATGAACCCAGCGGGTATTGTTGGAATGGCAGCTGCGTTCGAGCAATCTGTGAAAGATCTTTCAGAACAACCAGATCGAATGAGGGGACTACGAGATCAATTGTGGTCTCGATTGAACGAAGGCATAGAAGGTTTAGTCCTGAATGGTGCAGAGCTTGAGGGAACTCAGCGTTTGTCCGGAAATCTAAATCTACAACTACCAGGAATCGAAGGCCAAGCTTGGATGTCCTCTGCTCCAGAGGTGCTATTTAGTAGCGGATCTGCATGTAGCGGTCATGATGCCGCGCCGAGTCATGTGCTGACGGCAATCGGTCTCAACAGTGATCAAGCTCGAAGGAGTGTGCGATTCGGTGTCGGGAGATTCAATACGATTGAAGATATTGAAGCTGCTTCACACCGGTTGGTTGAATCTTATCAGCGACTAACCCATTTAACACGTTAGTCAGAGTTGCCATCTGGTTGTCGTTAGGGCGGATAACTTTGCGGCCCCGAAATGGAATTTGCAGCTTCGCAATTGCTGTAGCAAGCGATGATTTGGGGGTTCTCGGTGCTAGTGGATTTTTTTGCACCCGAGAACTTACCTTTACGCAGAATCGAGTACCTCGGTAGGATGTTACGTTCGAAGTTTGTGACAGCATTCACTTAGATGGACGATGCATGTTGTCGGCAAAGGTAGAGGCTGCAAGGATAAAACGATGGTTAGATGGATCACGTTGTTACATGCACTTGCTGTTGGAAGTTTCCTAGGTACCAATGCGACATGGATGACAGTCGCTTTGGGGCAAATATCACTCCCGACAGAAATTGCTCGTCCAATCCCGCAGATGCTACCAGAGGATGTCAACCAGCCGATCGCGGGTCCAGATGGGGGCTTGATGGTGCCGGAGCCTAAGAATTCTACGCAGTCGACCGATGGCAATCGCAGCAGTGGATCTATCTCAAAAGAAGCGATTGGTAGTTCGAATTCCGATGGCCAAACAGTGACTTCTGAAATAATCAACGATTCTCAAGGCTCAATGAGTAGTGGTGCTTTCCGTGGTAAGCCAAGTGATTCTTGGGCTCGGGAGGAGGGGCTAATTGCGCCACCGAAAATCAGTTCATCGCTAGAAAAGGACTCGACGTTACCATCACAGATTTCGTCAGAGAATTCGTCGCTTGGATACGCAACCATTCGTACAGGGGGTCCGACTACTGACCCGATCAATGAACAGGACACTCGGTGGCGAAGTTTGCCGCTCTTCAGCACTGATCGATCAATGGAGATTTCGTCTTCCACCCCAAGCCTTTCATCTGCGTCGGTCTCCCCTGAGGTTCAGGGAGAAACGCCGAATTCTGAAGCCAAGGATTCAATCGCTACGGTCAATGACGGGTCAGGCTTGCGTAACGGAACTGTGGGTGCAAATCCACTAGCGGTTCCGAGCTCAATGGGCGGATTTGGGCAGTTCCCGCGTGGAATGAGACTGTCAGTGCCCCCCGACCAACCGGTGAATCCCAATCAACTTGCAGGAGATAGCACCACGGTAGATCCTTTTGATGATATGCCGCGGATGGTCACTCAAACATTTCCTGTTCCCACGGCTAGCTTAGATGATTCTGAAAAGCCATCTTCAAATGTGATAGCAAATGACGCGCAAGATTTGTCTAGCGGCATTGAACAAGGCAAATTTTCCTCGGATCGGGTGGGGCGACTTCAAAACGCGGAGGCAAACGGGAAACTCGATATTTCGACGGATAATTCCGCCAATGTTTCAGATCGCACAAATCTGGGCTCAGAGGTTCTTGAGGCTCAGAATCTACCATCCACGGATTTGACAGCTGAATCCGGCTCAGTGGCTAAAATCGACGTCGCCAATGCACCTGAATCATCACGCAGTCAAGCAATAGATTCATACAAAACAGACGGTTCTGGACAGCCACAGCCTCTTTTCAATGGCATTCTTCTGATTTCTCTCGTTTCCAATGTTTATTTAGTGTTCTGGCTAAAACGATTGCGCTTGCAATTCCATGATCTTGTCGCTGCCAAGCGGATGGTTAGTCAGCCAGACCTCTAAAAAATTGGATGATTGTTGGATTTGAATCGACTTCTTGATCAATTTAAGTCGCTGCTGTAATCAGTCATTTCCTGCGAGCTGCCGAAAAAAACACCGGTTGGTACGTGGCTTTTTCACACAGAGCTCAGGTTTTTAAATCATTGGTTGGATTCAATTCGGGCTTTCATAGCTCCAGATAACCCGGCAAACGCATCTTCTGGGTATGAATTTGACATTCTTTATTGGGACAAATAGGGATCTCGTCGATATTGAGTGCTCCCAAGGTCTAAATTCGTTGTAGATCACGTGGAATTCACTTTGTAACGATCCCTTTCATGGGGGATCTATATTTTCTTTCCAAGTTAAATGGTGGTATTGAATATTCTTGGGTTATTATCTTAATACCCGTTCGGGGGATGTCTTGCCCCAACGATGTTGCTTTCGGGCAAACGTCGTTGGTTGAAGTCATCGTACGAAATGGAAGGATTGCGAGCGTTAGCTGGTTGCTATCGCTTTCGCCGCACCAAAGATCATCCATTGGCATGGGGATAGCCGTCTGTTTTGGGTATCAACGATCGAAAAAGAGAGTCTGAAGCAATAATGTCCGGAGATCTGATGAGTAAAAAACTGCTGGTTGTTGACGATCACGAGATTATCCGACTCGGCCTTCGATTAATGCTTCAGGGAATTGATGTCGACATCGTTGGTGAGGCGACCAACGCTAACGAGGCAATCGAGGCTGTAGCATCACTAAGGCCTGATATCGTTTTGATGGATATTCGAATGGAAGGTGGAGATGGTTTGAATGCGTTGGGACGCATGAAACTCGACCATCCGAACTTGCCGATTGTTTTGTATTCGGCCTACGACAATCCCACCTACATCGCTAGGGCCGTTGCACTTGGAGCATCGGGTTACGTTTTGAAATCTGCATCTCGCGAGAGATTGCATGAGGCATTGCTGACGGCAGCTTCCGGTGAGTCGGCGTGGACTCGCGAGGAACTTCGAAGGGTAACGGGTGCTTTGGCAACCCCTCGTTTGAGTCAAGATATTGAAGTTCCGCTCACTCAACGTGAGAGCGAAGTTTTACGGCAAATGGCCTTGGGTCTAACGAACAAAGAGATCGCCAAGATGCTCGGCATCAGTTACGAAACGGTCAAGGAGCACGTTCAACACATTCTCAGAAAGATCGGAGTGAGCGATCGAACTCAAGCAGCGGTTTGGGCAGTGCGTAAAAACTTGGTTTAGTGAACGACGGAGTCGTTAGCGATGACTAAGGAACGATGCCACAGAAGGCCGTCACGTTTCGTGAAAAGGCGTTTTGTGCGCCGCAAATGGATCATTGATTAGTGGTCATCTCAGCTTCTGCCAATCCTCGCCTGCCAAAAAAAAGGATCGCCGGGTGTGACTCACCGAGCGATCCTCGTTAGATTTGCGAGAGAGTTTGCTGAACTGGATTCAGCAGTCTCAAGAACGTTTATTCTTGAGTAGGAATTAGCGGTCCTTCACCACTACCGAGGCCACCCTTGAGGTCGCCATCGTTTGTTCCAAGAACAGCTCCGCTTTCAGCAGCTTCCGCCTCTGCAGCAGCTCGTTCCTCTTCCTCGCCCCACTCAACTCGCTTGAGCGACAAACCGATTTTGCGTTCATCGGTGTCAACTCGAAGTACTTTGACTTCGATTTCTTCGCCGACTTTCACAACTTCTTCCGGATCTTCTACCTTGTGCTCAGCAAGCTCGCTGATGTGCAGAAGACCTTCGAGACCATCTTCAAGACCGATGAAGACTCCAAAATTGGTGATCTTCGTTACATTGCCTTTGACTAGTTGTCCCGGCTGGTACTTGTCTGGAATATCACCATCCCACGGATCGCTATCAAGTTGCTTTAGACCGAGAGCGATACGACGTCGTGATTCATCCACATTGAGTACTCGGCATTTCAGCTCCTGGCCTTTCTCGAGCAACTCGCTTGGGTGTCCAATTTTTCGGGTCCAAGACATGTCGCTAACGTGAAGTAATCCGTCGATGCCCTCTTCAAGTTCGATAAACGCACCGTAGTTGGTGAGGTTGCGAACTTTACCGACAACATCTTGGCCCTCGGGATAACGCTCAAGAACCTCATCCCATGGGTTTTTCTGGGTCTGCTTCATGCCCAACGACAGTTGCTGACCTTCTGCATCAACACCCAAGATTTTCACGTCGATCTCGTCACCGATATTGACCAGTTCACTTGGATGATTGACTCGCTTTGTCCAGCTCATTTCGCTGATATGTACAAGTCCTTCGATACCGGGTTCGAGCTTCACAAAAGCACCGTAGCTCATCACATTGACAACTTCGCCTTTGTGATCTGATCCAACGGGATACTTGCCTTCGATGTTCTCCCACGGGTTGCGATCTTTTTGCTTTAGGCCCAAAGCAATTTTCTGCTTCTCGCGATCGATGTGAAGCACTTTCACTTCGATCTCTTGATCGATCGAAACCATTTCGGTGGGGTGACCAATTCTCTCCCAAGCCATGTCGGTAATATGGAGCAAACCATCGATACCGCCCAAGTCGACGAAGGCACCAAAGTCCGCGATATTTTTGACAATACCTTTGCGGATCTGTCCAACTTCGAGCTCTTTCATCAGGTAAGCGCGATCTTCTTCTCGTTGACGTTCGATAAGAGATCGGCGACTGATCACAATGTTTCGACGGGTATCATCGATTTTCAGCACTTCAGCCTGGATAACGCGGCCAATAAAGTCACCGATATCACCGGGACGACGGATATCAACTTGACTTCCAGGTAGGAATACGTTCACGCCGATATCAACGAGTAGGCCGCCTTTGATCTTTCTAATCACGGTTCCGGTAACAACCTGACCTTCGCTGATCTCACCGATGATTTTTTCCCATTCGATGATTTTCTCTGCTTTGGTTTTGCTGAGAGAAATCATTCCGTATGGGTCGTCAGCGGCACCCAGTTCATCTTCCATCTCTTCGATGAGAACTTTAACGGTGTCACCAACTTTTGGAGCCTCTTCGTCAGCTCCCCACTCATTAAGATTGACGGTGCCTTCACTTTTGAATCCAACATCAATCAGAGCCCATTCGTCGTTGACTTCGACGATGCGACCATCAACGATCTCGCCTTGTGCGTAGTCGGTTTGTTCGCGTTCAACCCACTCGAGCAGCCAGTCATCTGCTTCTTGCTCGGGCGCCAAAATGGCAAGTTCGTTTATGATGTCTTCATCATCTAGGTTTCGAATGAGATTTCGATTCACCATGAGAAAATATTCCAGAGATGAGCTGCGGACGAGCGAGACTGACGACCTAGGTTTCCTGCGTTTCTGGCCAAGAAGCAATTAAGCACTGAGAAAGGCCAGGGAAACACCAGTCACTCGATGGCTCAAATGGGGGGTTAGAGTTTGGGTTTGGTCGTCAAATGGGCGCAGTACACCGTGCACCGCGCATTAACGCGTAACGGTAGCAGCGCGGGTTTCAAGCCACAACAGCTAACAAGAAGCTTTCACCACAAATATCGGCGTCATCCTGCAGTAATATGGTCCCATGGATCTACGGAGACATCCGAACCCTCCGCGATAAAAATGCATTCTGGTGACTGATTAGCCAGAAATCCCCACTCTGACCCATAAAGATCAGCAAAATCAATTTTGGAATCGTAATCATCAATTGACCGCCAATTCCAAGAGGGGTGCTGAACTCGGTATTCTCTCGTTCCACGCTTGGTTTTTGTATAGCCCCAGTAATGTTCTGCGATGAATTGCTCCACTGAGTTGGGTTTGAGTAGCTGCGATGTTTCTCCGATGGCCGTTGAGATCCAGTTGCCCCCCCATGTGTATCGAATTCGGCGTTTGCCTTCATGATCGCGTTGATCGTGATGTGACATTGCAAGCCAATGATAGGGCTCTCGGTAAATCAATCTTGCGACAAGGGCTATGAGCGGCTTGGGGACAAATTCTCGAATGAAAACGACTCCCCGCCGAACCTCTCCCTCGTCGGTGTTGCGAGTAACGTAAAACCGAAGATTGACCTCCTCAAAGTTCCGATGACCCGGAATGCTGATCCCTAAAACACGAGTATTTTCGAAGAGAAAGGCGACCAGTGACACATAGGTTTTGCCCCTGAATTTGTCGATCTTGCAGCCCGTTGGCAGCCAGGGCTCCAGTGTTTCCGGAGGAACGCTCCAGTTCACCATCACTAGATCGCGCCATGTCGCTGTTAAGAAAGGCATCAAGATTCCTCAAAAAATCGTTTTTTGCCGCCTCTGCTGGACTTCCGTGATTTTCTACGCGGTACGTTGCGGGAAATATGCGGTACCCTGTGGGAAATTTCTTCAATCGCGGGTATGACATCGCGTTTGCGGATCGTTGGCTATTTCCTTCTCATTGTACTACCCATGTCAGATCAACATTCCATTCGAATTGCAATCGGAGGCGACCACGCCGGTTTTTCTCTCAAGCAAAAAATCTTAGGGGCATTTTCAGATCGTGTTGATGAGATCTTTGACTGTGGAACCAACAGCGAAGAGCGATGTGATTACCCTGATTTCGCGATCGCGGTTGCTAAAAGAATCCTTAGTGGTCAGGCTGACCGCGGAATTGTGGTGTGTGGCAGTGGTGTTGGAGTTAGCGTCGCAGCCAACAAGATTCCTGGTATTCGGGCTGCGATCTGTCACGACACCTATTCAGCTCATCAAGGCGTCGAGCATGACGATATGAATGTGCTGTGTATCGGTGGAAGAATCATCGGTTCAGCACTGGCATTTGAAATAGTTCAGTCATTTTTGAACGCTCGTTACGTTCCTGAAACACGTCACGCAAACCGTTTGGAAAAAGTGCTACAGATTGAGCGTCTGGGCATTAAAGCCGTCGAGTGAGCGGCAGACTCTAACTTCTTTTCTGAAACGTGTCGTTTCCTAAAACCGTTGTGGATGTCGCGTGCTTTAGGAATCGGGAACGAAAAGGCTGGCCAATCAGTTACCTAATACTTTCAGAAAAGGCTTGAGAGATCCGAATCAATTTTTTTTGCCTGTTGCATCATCGCGGCGTTCAGCAATTCGATCGCCATCCTTGATTCAAGTGTGACTCCCGCACGTACACCAACGCATGGATCGTGACGGCCTTTTTTCAGTTCGAACTCAATCTCCTGAAGATTCTTTTTAACCGATTTTTGCGGAAGGTTGATCGTTGAGGTCGGTTTAAACCCAACGCGACACACCACGGGCATTCCTGTGGTAATTCCGCCAAGTAATCCTCCGTGTGAGTTACTGATGTATCCGTGGGCGCGAATTGGATCGTTGTTCTCACTACCCAGTTTATGAATGACTTGAATGCCATCTCCAATTTCGCAGGACTCAGCAGCATTGAGACCACCCAGCGATCCCATCAATTTGAGTTTCAGACTTTGGTAGAGCGGATCCCCTAGGAGTGGAGGAACATTTACCGCAACCACTTCGACAGCCGCACCAATCGAGTCACCAGCTTTGCGCGTTTCCTTGATCAGCTCCGCAGCCTCGCTCGCAAACCGTGAATCGATCGAGTGGATTTCACTGTCGTTCAGTTGCGATTCGATGGAGGCGATCTGGTCGATGTCGTACTTTGCCGATCCTTCTAGTGTGCCAAAACTGGAAAGTTTGGTTGAAAGCGTTTCTGACGCATGTAAGTTTCCAACTTGGCAGATTGACGAAAGAATGAAGGTGCCAAATTTATGACGTAAAAATGATCTCGCAACGGATCCGGCGATAACATCACTAATTGTGGCCCGATAGCTCGATCGACCGCCTCCTCGAATGTCAACGAATCCAAATGATTTATGGAATTTAACTAAGTCGGTATGCCCAGGCCGCACTTCTCCTTCCGCCCCTTCGAACTGCGTGTAATCGCCGGACTTTTTCGAGGTGGAAAGCACGATCGCTGAGATCGGTTCACCCGTGGTAAAACCCTCTTCGAATCCTTCAGTTTCAAACCGTTGACCATCGACTTCAACTGCAATCGTTGAATTCCCTAACAGTAGGTTATGGTTCGATTGATAAAGTCCCGATAATAGAACGACTTTATCTTTTTCGTTACGCGGAGTTCCATGTCGATTACCGCCCGGTCGTCGACGATCTAGGTAAGTTTGTATCTCATCACGCTTCAAATAGTGTCCCGCAGGACATCCAAAGATAATTGTGGTGACCGCTGGACCGTGAGACTCGCCTGCACCCGCTGCACCGAATAAGGGACCACCCAGTATTTCCATTGTTGAATCACCTTTGTTTTTGGACGTCTATCAGAGCATAGCTCGAGCCGCTTTTTTGCAGTACCCAGAAACTTGGGTCAGTGGAGTGATTTTGGTTGCCAAGTGTTTAGACTATTGATCTGGCCTGAGCTTAAACCGATTTTTTAGTTTTGGCTAACGGCGTAGGTAGGGCAACCTAATTCTCCAAGTGAAAACACCGCCATTGCTAATAGTGGTGTTTTTATTTGACCATCGGATATGTGATCGTCTGGCTTGAACGCCGAGCGGATATTCGCTGCGAACCACCTTGTTTTGAATTTTGCGGCGACGTTTCACTTGATCAAGCTGTACGATTCATGATTACTCGAGACTTCTCAAACCCTTGACCGTATTGAGTGCATATTGATTAAGAGCGGTGGAAGTGAACGTGTTTCCACTGTCCTTCTATGTTTTGCCAAACTCTTGATTCTCGGCTAGTTGCAGTCGTTGTATTTCCTTGCTTATCTGATCTTTGGGAGATGCGCACGTAGGCAATGACCGCAACTTCACCCATGATTCGTACGTGCGGTGAGCTGAGAGTGGTCGTCACACCGGCATATGGTGATTCATTCTGAAGATCAAAGTAGTGTTTATGGAAAGGCATGCCTTCGATGAGATAGCCTTCCGCCTCGGGCTCAAAAGCCGTCAAGTCTTCTGCGCAAAGTCTTGTGTAGGTTTTCCAGTCGCTCGCGACCACAGACTCAATGAGTTGATGAGTCAGGTCGATGATTTCTTGTCGGCTCATATTTTCTTCTTAGGTTAATTTACAACGTCAGTGGTATTTGAATTGTGTGTGTAGCCTTGCGGTGGTAATCGTTCGAGCTTGCGGTCATTTTTTTTCCAAAGTCCAGTGCGGCCAACCATATTGCCTATTTGTGTTAGACCTAAATCCGAGTGGCTTTGGCTCAAACGATCTGCATCATGCTGACTCATTGTAAGGATCAATTCAAAATCTTCGCCATCTGACCAAGCGTGCTGAAACGGTGATCTCCCAGATTCCTTAGCCATAAGTAGGGCGTCGGGGTGAATTGGTATACTGTCGATATTCAATTCCGCTCCGCAACCACTTGATGCGCACAGACGATCTAGATCAAGAGAAAGGCCATCGCTGATGTCGATAGCAGCATTCACCTTCACGACGTCTTGTAAAATTTGAACGAGATCGAGCCGTGGTTGCGGGCGAAGATGACGCCCACTGAGGCTGCCTCCCACTGGTCCCGTCAAAACGATCGCATCTCCCTCTTTCGCACCGCTTCGACGCCAGAGTTGTTCTTTCGCAACTTCTCCCAGTAGACACACATTAACGGCGAGCGGTCCATCGTAGGTCGAGATGTCTCCACCGGCGATGGTGATGTTGTATTTCTCAGCCGCTTCCAAGATTCCCTCGTAGACCTCACCAGCGATCTTAGTGGAATTTTCTCGAGGTAAGGTTAAGGTGACCAAGGCGGCTTTGGGCATGCCTCCCATCGCCGCAATGTCACTGACGTTAATTGCGATCGACTTGTAACCTGCTTCACTCAATGGGGTCTCGGAGCTCATGAAGTCTACACCGTCGATTATTTGATCGGTGCACGATAACTGCAGCATCTCAGTGGGCTCTATGGCGGCCGCGTCATCCCCAATTCCAAGATGAATACTAGGAAGCGATCGGCATCTTCCGCGTAAGTAGGCAATAAAAGAGAGTTCCACAGTTTGTTCTTTGGATAAAAGGGGTTGGCTCGCGTTGCATGCTAACTAATTGATAAGCGGGCAATTCGGTTGTCCTCATCGAAACCCGGTCAGGCATCTTTGAGAAATCATATTCGACGCTAGTTTTACGGCAAATGGGGAGTTCCTTGGTAAATTTGTAGAGCCCGATTCAAGGCTCATGCCAGACAGAATCACTTCCTCTGAATCAGATCCGGTACACTAATCATAGATAGAAGGTTGCATGTGACTTATTTCGATGCTACCGCTGAAAACCTCGAATGCAACCACCGCTTTAACCTCTTATCGTGAGTTCCATCTTGTCCACAGACTTTCTCAATCAAAGTGATGTAAAGATTCAGCATACGGAGTGCTTCATTAACGGAGAGTGGCTGCCTTCAAAAAGTGGAAAGACCTTTGCAACGATCAATCCAGCAACTGAAGTTGAAATTGCTCAAATTGCGGAGGGTGATGCCGAGGATGTAAGCCACGCTGCAGAGGCTGCGAGAAACGCATTCGATACGGGACTTTGGTCCAAGATGGATGCACGTGATCGTGGACGTTTGTTGTACTTGCTTGCTGATCGCATGGAGCAGGAAATGACGTACCTTGCTGCGTTAGAAACTCTCGACAACGGCAAGCCCTATCAAGACAGTTTAAATGTTGACCTTCCTTTAGCGATCGATTGTTTACGGTACTACGCTGGATACGCTGACAAGATACACGGTAGCACCATACCCATTCGGGGTAAGTACTTTTGCTACACTCGGCGCGAACCCGTTGGGGTCGCTGGGCAAATTATTCCGTGGAACTTTCCAATTTTGATGGTGGCTTGGAAATGGGGGCCAGCATTGGCAGCTGGCTGCACGATTGTCATGAAGCCAGCAGAGCAGACGCCGCTCACCTGTTTGCGACTGGCTCAGCTAGCCAAGGAAGTTGGTTTTCCAGATGGTGTGATCAATATCGTTCCAGGGTTTGGCCCGACTGCGGGCGCGGCGGTGGTCAAACATCCGTTGATCGATAAGGTGGCTTTTACCGGTGAGCATCGGACTGCTCAGATCATCACTCGTGAATCAGCCGAAACGTTGAAGCGGTTGACGTTTGAGCTTGGTGGGAAAAGTCCAAACGTGATTTTTGCTGACGCCGATTTGGATGCTGCCGCCCAGGGGGCGTACATCGGTTTGTTTTTAAATCAGGGGCAATGTTGCTGCGCTGGAAGCCGTGTCTTTGTTCATCGATCGAGGCATGATGAGTTTTTAGAAAAATTGCAGTCGCTCACCAAGCAGAGAGTGGTTGGCGATCCGTTTGCGGCGGAGACGCAGCAGGGACCGCAAGTCGATCAAGCTCAGTTCAAAAAAATCATGTCCTACATCGAAAAAGGTAAGCAAGAAGGCGCTAATTGTGTGATGGGCGGTGAACGGGTTGGGGAAAAAGGTTACTTCATCACTCCAACTATTTTCGACGGTGTTCGGGATGAGATGTCGATCGCCCAAGATGAAATATTTGGGCCAGTCCTCAGTCTATTGACCTTTGATGATAAAGAGGAAATTATCCATCGTGCGAACGCAACCTTTTACGGTTTGGCTGCAGCAGTTTGGACGCGAGATGTCGCACTGGCGCACGAATTCGCATCTCGGGTTAGAGCCGGCACAGTCTGGGTAAACTGCTATGACGTTTTTGATGCCGCTGCACCTTTTGGCGGATTCAAAATGAGTGGTCATGGTAGAGAGCTAGGTGAGGAGGGGTTGCGAGCTTACACCGAGAACAAGACCGTTACGCTTGCTTTGTAAATCGTCCAGCACGCCCTGTTGAGAGACACAAAGGTAGTGAGTATTTAAAGGGTAATTCATCAACGAGTTATTATTGGTAATGGACGCAACGATTCAGCAATTCATCGAAAAATCCTCAGAGTGGCAAGTTAGTTTGCCGTGGCTTTTTTTCATCCTGCTGGTGACTCCAATTGTGTTTGTTGCTTGGAGATTCAGGGCTTTTCCCGCTTGGCCGTGGATCGGGGGAATTGGTTTATCTCTGGTGATGAGTGTTGTTGCTGTTTTCGCAGAGGACATTTACATCGTTGCGATCTTGATTGATTTACTCTTAATCATTGCGGCGGTGACTGATCTTGTTCTACTCTTTCTTTTGACTCGAAGTGGTATTACCGTTTCTCGTAAAGTCCCTAGCACCTGCTCGCTTGGAGTCGCCTTTGTCAGTGAATTGCAAATCGAAAATCGTTCAAGGGGTCACCTGAAAGGCGTAATTCGAGACGATTTACCCGAAGGATTCGATGCCGATCCCGCTAGTCATGCTTTTCACTTGGCTCCGCTTGATCAGTTGACTCTTCAGAGGCGTTTGATTCCCGGAAATCGTGGTGCATTCACCATGGAGCGAGTGGATTTGAAGGTTGAAAGTCCTTTGCGTTTGTGGAACCGATTCCTATCTTTCGATACTTTTGATTCTCTGAGTGTTTACCCAAACTTGCGCCAACTTTCGGATTATGCCTTACTGGCGAAAACCAATCGCTTAAGTTTGATCGGTGTTAGAAAGAAACGGAAAGTAGGACAAGACAATGAGTTTGAACGTCTCAGGGAGTACACACGAGACGATAACTACCGGCATATTGACTGGCGCAGCACAGCCAGGCGAGGTAGGCTCACGGTAAAGCAATTTCAAAGCGAACAGAGTCAGCGAATCGTTTTTTTGTTGGATTGTGGCAGGATGATGGTCAATGAACGCCATGGCATGTCCTTGCTTGACCACGCGTTGAATTCAATGTTGATGATGGCACATGTCGCCCTTGCACAAGGAGATGCCGTCGGATTGCTTTGTTTTTCCGATGAAGTTCACTGTTTTATTCCGCCGAAGTCGGGGAAAAGTCAGCTGAATCGTCTGATTCATGCCGGTTTTGATCAGTTTCCTCGCTTAGTCGAATCTCGATACGACCAAGCGTTTCTCTACCTTTCGAACCATTGCAAACGACGATCCATGGTGGTGCTTGCTACCAATGTGATCGATGAGGTCAATGCTGAATCCATTATGGATCACCTCACCAATCTGCATGGACCGCACCTGCCCATCGCTGTGCTGATGCGGGATCGGAGTATTTTTGATGCCGTCGAAGTTAGCACCGAGAATGACCACGCCATCTTCCGCGCCGCTGCGGCTGCAGACGTTTTGCTGTGGAGAAATCAAGTTTTAAAGGATCTTATTCACCGAGGTGTTTTGGTGGTGGATGCTTTTCCTGATGAACTTTCTACGCCCCTCGTTAACAAATACTTGGAAGTCAAAGCAAAGCACTTGCTTTGAAGTAATCACCATACAGATGATTCACTAACTCAAGTTAGGGCGTATTACCAGTGAAGCACGGCTGTACCCCAAGCCAATCCTGCACCGAAACCACAGAGAAGTACGCGATCGCCTCTTTTCAGACGTTCGCTTTGCACTGCTTCATCAAGTGCAAGAGGGATGCTAGCGCCCGATGTATTGCCATAGCGATCGAGATTGACAAATACTTTTTCTCTTTCGACATCAAGATCCGATACTGCGGAGTCAATGATTCTTTGATTTGCTTGGTGCAGGATGACCAAGTCTAAGTCGCTCGCAGACAGATTGGCGTGCTGCAGTACCTGTTTAGCGCTATCATCTACAACTCGAACTGCCCATTTAAAAACGTTTCGGCCATCCATAAGCAGGTATTGCATACCCTTGGCATGACGTTCTGGAGTAAGCGGTGATCGAGTACCGCCCGCTGGAATGCAAAGCATTTCACCTCCGCATCCTTCGCTGCCAAGTTGATAGGATGCAATACCTTTCGCTTTGCTATCTGGCCTTAGGATCACCGCGCCGGCAGCGTCGCCGAAAAGAGGGTAAGTCTTCTTGTCATCAGGATTGATTGTTCGGCTCATGACGTCTGCACCAATAATCAAAGCGCAGTGACTGTTGCCGTTTGCAACGAATTGCGCTCCTGTGACTAGACCGTACATGAATCCAGCACATGCAGCATTGACATCCATCGCTGGGGCAACGGCCCCAAGTCGTCGTTGTAGGTGACAGGCCGTGGATGGTGTCGGGTGATCCGGTGTGATTGTGGCGACAATAATTAGATCAATCTCGTCGGCGGTCACTCCCGCATTTGCCATACATCGTTGTGCTGCATGGTAACAGAGATCACTCGTAGCCTCGAGTTCAGATACTCTTCGCCGTTCGCTAATTCCTGTTCTTCTAATAATCCATTCGCTATCGCACCCAAGCGCGGCTAGATCTTCATTGGTGACAATTTCATCTGGAACGTAAGATCCAGTCGCTGCAACTCTCACCCCTGAGATTTGGCCCATACGGCCGCGACTTTCCTTCAGCATCAGCGCGGTTTCCTAATGTGTTGCGTCACGAGGATAAGTTGGTCGGTTTGACAAATTCCGCAACTTCGCTTTAACAAGGTTGGCTGACGGATAGCGAAACGGTGAACGTTTGGCTCGCTAGTATAGCCGTTGGGGTCGATTCTTGTTAGAGCTGTAGAGTGGGCCGGGTTTTAATCACTTTTCAAGGTTTAATCGGCCAGAAAAAATCGTACAGTGTTGAGTTTGCGCCGTTATCCCAGCTGCAATGAACTTCTCGATAGGCACACATCAGTCTTTGGCAAAACGTATTCATCATGAATCGCTATCACCGGCAAGCCCCGCTAATCAGTTTGCTCACTCTGGTCATGATTGGGTTTTTATTATCTGTCTTTTGGGGAACACTACCAAACAAAAAAGCGTTACCACGTTTTTCGATGATTGATAGAGGATATTCTCAGGCCGATTCTCGCGACCAAGCTGTGTGGTATCAGGTTGTAGGTTCATCAATGGCGCCCACCTTGTTTGGGGAGTGCGCTCATTACATGTGCGAAGGCTGCGCGCAACACAATCTTTTTTTTCTTTATCAGGATGGAGTTGTTTCAGAACGACAGTTGAAGTGTTTCCATTGCAAGAATCCATTCCATAATACCAGTACTTTTCCGAAGTACGCAGGTGACCGGGTTCAGGTGAAGCTTTACGCAGGTGATCATCAGGTTGATCGGCGTGGTGTGAAGCGAGGACGTTTGGTTGCCGTTAAGCACGGTGGTCAAATTCATGTAAAGAGAGTAGTTGGTTTACCGGGAGAGACGGTGGACACGTCTGGTTTACATCTCACAGTCAATCAGAATCGTATCGAGGATTTGCTGTATCATGCAAAATCTAATTTTGTTGTACCTTGGGTGTTAGTCAGTCACGACAGTGCTCCCAAGGTAACTCCTTGGGAGGGTGTCTCGTCATCGGGTAGGTCATCGCAAGGTTGGAAGCGATCCTGTGAAGGTCTGTGGATCTCGGAGGCCGCTTCCTCTGATTGGTTGGTTTATTCCCCTGGTCTTCATCCGGCAAAAAAACAAGACGATCCGATTTGGGATGACTTGCCTTTCAATATCGGTAACAGTCGCAAACTTTTTCCTGTTGACCGCCTAAGGATTTCAGGCGTTTCGCTCAATGATGCGGTGGTCAAATTTCAATTTTGGACCACTGAATGTCCACGGCAATTGCAACGAAATTTAGCTGCAGGGGAATCGTTTTCGTTGAGTTGCTATGACGCGAGTGAGTTGTCAAAAGAAGACAAAGAACGGCCAATGGTCGCAATGAATCGCCCATTGGCAATTTCTTGTACGAATGGAATCGCCAGGCTCGATGAAATCAAAGTTGAGCGACTCATTGAGTATCGCATGAGGCCTCACGACAAGAATCAGTATCCGATAACCCTCGGCGAATCGGAGTATTATTTGTTAGGAGATAATGTGCCTCTGTCGATGGATTCCAGAGAATGGGGGCCGACGCCGGAGGCGTTATTGATTGGTGAAATTGATCAGTTTTCTCGCACAATCAAGTAGGGTTTTACCGGCTTAACAGTAGATTCCCTGTTGTCGTTGCATCCCTTTCTGAAAACTCGCAGGAAGTAAGCTATCGCTTGGTGAGCGATGACATGTATTCCACGATGTCAATCAGGCCTTGCTGATCAAAAGTATGATGAAGGTTTTCGGGCATAATTGACTTGTCTGACTTTTTAATTAATTCAACATCTGTTTTTGCAAGTCTTCGGTCGATTGCGTCAGCCGTACGAACGACAATCTCTTCGTTCGTCTCGGAAATTTTAAGTCCATTAATGACTTGGCCATCAAGGGTGAGGACCGAGTAGTTTTCGTAATTGTGGCTGATGCCAGCACTTGGGTCGAGTATCGCGGTGTACATCGCTTCTCGAGAAAGCTTGCTCCCGATTTCGGATAGATCAGGCCCAACTTCTTTTCCGTTACGATTGACAATATGGCAATTGGAACAGGTTGCGATCCCTTCAAATAGTTTTTTGCCCGATTCAATGGTCCCTTTCATTCCCGCGAGTTGATCAATTGGTGCAAGCGGTGCAGCGTTCTTTTGTTGTGGTTGTGGTAATAGTCTCTGAGCGCGTTCACGGATAGTTGCGTTATCCGATCTCGTTAATAAACCACCTGCGAGTAGACGCATATCTGCGGGGAGTTCATGATTGGTCACCAATTGCAAAATAGCGTTTTGGCCTGTCCCATTCTTGGAGAGACCAAGGACCGCTTGTTTTCTGACTTCAAACTCGATTTCAGTGTTTTTGACTAAATTACTCAATAGAATCCGAGAATGTTCGCTGCCGAGGTTGCCGAGAACGCGAGTTGCAGTTGACGCTGAGTTGATGTCTTTCGATTGAACTAAATTGCTTAAACGTACCTGGCCGTCTGCCGTGTCCAGCAACAAGCTAGCCGCCTCGGCTTTACTGTTGTCAGACGGTCCATTTAGCACTAAGTCTTGAAGTTGTTTTTCTATTCCTTGTGGTCGGTATTTACGTGCCAGTTCTAGGAATTCCTCCGTTCCTGCCATTCGCTGCATGTGCCTCATCATCGCGTTCATGACATGTTCGTCGTTCTTGATGTCATAGCCATTCATTCTTTCAACAGCACGGACGATGATGGCATCATTTCTCGCTCGCAGATCTTCATCGGCATGCACTGCTATGTTTCCAAGTAGTGCGGTCAGGATAATAATCGGCTTGACAGTGTTGTAAAACATTCGATAGATGACAGGTATAAGAGGGTCGTTGAAGAATAAATTCGCGATCGGTATGAAGCGGTTGCGCTAAAGGGTTAGCAGTTCCTTCAGGACTTCATTTCGAACCTCAGGTTTGTGATACTCAAGACTTCGGAAGTAGCGGTTAGTTTGCTCGAGTGTTAGGCTTGGGTTGCGGATGATTTGAATCAAAGTCTTCGCGGCCTCATCTGCTCGAACTCGCCAGACGATGTCGCGACCGCCCACTGTGTTCCAATCGCCTTCAATTTTACGAATCCACGCATCGAAACATTCGTCCGCTCGCAAGTCACTGCCGATTCCGATCGCCTCGAGGTACCAGCGGTCGTTTCCTTGATGCTGAGCTGCAAGATTTGCCCATACCGCAGGCATGTTTTTTGAACTGTCGAAACGTAGAGCAATCGCAAGCTCCCGGCGAACTGACGGCGAGGGATCTGAGGCTGCCTTATGACAGACTTCGGATGGGGAGAATCCAAGTTGTTTGGCAAGTCGAATCGCAACGCAACGGATATCTTCATTATGATCCTCAAGGCCTTGGTCAACGTAGTGCCTACCACGATCTTGAATTCGACCAAGCAACCAAAGTGCACGAGCTCGATGTCGATTGTTATCAGATTCAAATAACTTCAAGAGTTCTGTTTCTGCTGCAGTTCCCATTTTGTTTAGCGACATCCAAGCGAGGTACCGAGCCGATTGATTTGGGCTTTGCAATGCAAGGACGGCACCTTTTGGTGTGTCGTAGTCATATTCCGGAATGATGTAATCAATTCCAGGAGGCGCTACTCGGAAAAGTCGCCCGCGATCCGTGTCTCCTTGTCGGTGTCCGCCGACTCCTGGGTCATACCAGTCGGACACGAAAAGCGATCCATCGGGCGCGACACAAACATCGGCAGGTCGGAACCATTTGTCTAGCGAACCTGTTACCAGCGGATCGATCTCCGCCGAGTAGCCAGCACCACTTTGTGTGACGGGATACGCTCGGACAACGTTTGGGCCGGGGTCACAGTGAATCACTTGATCCCAGAATCGCTCAGGTAAAAGCCTGCCTTCATACACACAAATTCCACACGGCGAGCCAGCGCCCGTTTGCAAGACATTGGGCACCACTCCGGGGTCATTTAGATGCCAATGTCGAAGTGGTATTTCTTCCTCCAGTGTGATTCGGGAGTCTCGCCATCCCGCACCGGTTAATTCATCGCGGTAACCATAGTTCCCCTGCTCCATAACGAAATTGATTCGAGTTCCCCGATTGCCGTCATCATCGTTGTCGCTTTGCCAAAGTGAACCAAAGGAATCAACTGTGGTTTCATAATTGTTGCGAAAGTTATGCGCTAGCACCTCAAAGTTTGATCCATCTAGGTCGCAACGAAATGGCATGCCGCCATAAAATGGCTTGCCGTTATCCACTACTGCGCGACCGTGAATATCAATAACGGTTTCCCCATTTGCGTCCTTCACTTGTTGGCCGGTGTTGCCGAAATTCCAGTAGAGGCGACCGTCGGGTCCAAAAAGAAACGAATGGGCTGAATGGTCATGTTGCGGCTGGCCCGTTTGGGTGAAGATCGCTTCCTTTACATCTGGAATGTCGTCACCATCGAGATCGGTAAATCTCCAGATATTTGGTGTCGCTGACACAATGACCTGATTGCCAAGTACGCAGATTCCCATCGCAGAGTCGATGTCTCTACCTTGATAAAAAGTTTTAACAATGTCCATCACTCCATCTTGGTCAGTATCCTCAAGGATAAGGATTCGATCCCCTTGAGGTCTTGAGTTGTTGTTGTGTCGATAATTCATCACGTCGCAAACCCATACGCGACCTCGGTGATCAATGTCGAGGTTGGTTAGACTGCGTAGAATTGGTTCGCTCGCAGAGAGCGTCACTTCTAGTCCTTCGCCTACCGACAAGCCAGCGATGGCGGAGGAAGCCATTCGCTGTTGATCACCACTTTGATTCTCACTTGACGGAATAGACGGGGCAGCATCGGCATAAACCGCAAACTTGACACTGGCGCTCTCGCCGTTGTTTTGCGACGTGCCGCCCGTATCGAGAACACCCTGACAGGTGAATCGATCGAAGCCTGGCGGGAGTTTAAAGTGAATCAGGCTTGCCGAATGGGTTCCGATGCATGGGTCCGTGATTTCGACCCCTCCCACCGAACATTTCTGACCAGTGCAATTCGCATTTTTGCGAACATTTCCAAAGCCACTTGTTGCAGACGCCCAATCAAGATCAACCAGTGACATGGTCTTATCGTTCCCATGCAAAACGGGATTGACCCAATTGGCCCAGTCGCATGTGTATCCGTTTCCACCGTCACTAACTAGCAAGTAAAGATCTTTGACACCCTTGATCGATGTATCGATCGAAGTCGTTCCACCTGATTTCGTCGTAACGAGCGGTGACTCGAATAGCTTTTTAGAGGATGTGTTTTGGTTACTTCGAGATTGATTATTGCTAGATGTTTTGGGGATGACCTGAACTCGCGGACTCTTTAGTTGAAACTCTGACTCGATTCTTTTCTGGTCGAAGTTTTGAGGCGGATCGTAATCTTGATTCTCCAGTAATGAGTCAATTCCCACCGGGGCGACCACTTTTGATCCCTTCGATGGAATGCTTGTTTGGCTAGTCCACAAAATAGCATTGGTGACAAGGGTGCGAATGTCATCATTTCCCCAGTTCCAGTGGAAGTGCCCACCTGTGAATCCAAACGAACGTCCACCATCAGGACGCTCAAAAGCCCAAGCAACGGTTTGTGGATCACCATTGGCAACACTTTTTCGTACGTCAGGGTTGCCACTATGCGGTCCATCCTTGCGTCTCATTGTCTCTTCTGGCGCAATGGCAGAGAGAATGGGAGTGACTTTGGGAGAAGGGTTAAATCGCATATGGAAGTACCACTCATCATTCGCTTTGAATGGCGAGACTCCACGGGTGATCGGGTGTTCTGGAAGTGTCTTGAAGTCCGCGACCCAATGCGGATTCACGCTCCAATTGACCTCAAAATGTCCTCCTAGCCATTGAACCCATGCATCACCCGTTTCTCCGGGTGTCATTTCGACCGCATAATGGATGCATACCAATCCACAGCCCTGAGATAATTTTTTTGCCAAGCGATCAAGATGCGGAATAGCTAAGTGGCGACCACCGCCATCGCAGTAGATCACAATTGAATTCGCAGTTTCAATTAAGGCATCATCTTTGGGCCATCCGCGAACGGTGGTGACCTCAATACCTGATTGGCTACTGAGGAGAGACTCCTCGAGAATTTTTAGCCCCGCATAATGTTCGTGTGATCCATAGCCGTGAGACGGCGCTCCTGCGATCAGTAAGATCCTCGATGCATTCTCAGCGAGACTCTGACCGGCAAAGAAGATGCACGAAATGGTGGTGAGTAAAATAGCCCGAATCATGGTAGAACACTCTGCGGTATAAAAAGAATCATTCACGGCCTGGAAGCATCATCGTTCAGCATCATGAATCCGATCACTGTGTTTGCGAATGGATTCACGGAAACCCGATGCGTTAATTCCTCGATGACGTGGTAAGTCTAACGAATCTTTCCATGTGTTTTCTATCACTGGCTTGTGAGAAAAAATAAGCAGAGCAAAATGATTGACTTCGGTTAGCGGCAGATCTGCCTCAAGTTGGTAATGGAACCACCCACTGGATGATTCGTTTATGAGTGATATTCCGCGGGCTAGGCGACCGAGGGAGTATCGCTAGCCGGTCGGAGTAATCTGGGGATGGTTTTTCCGTGCCCATCGGCATTGGGAGCACGCTGGCTCCCCCCTGTAGGTGTTGTTCAGGCGGTTCTTTCGCTCGAGGCGCCCTGCCGCTCATTAACACGAGCTTTTCTAGGTGAATTTGAATTCATCTCCGAAAAGTAGGCTCGAGCATTGGGAAAGCGACGGTTGTGAGCTACATTGGTCGACTCGATTCCTATTCTCTCCTCGATGAAGTCAGAAATCCCTTGAAAGCGAATATTGTTCTCCTCCCTGGCGACGGCATTGGTCCAGAAATCACAAAGCAAGCCGCTTTAGTGCTTGAGAAGATTGCAAAAAAATTTGGTCATGATTTCGAGTTTAGCTCGCACTTGATTGGAGGTATCGCGATCGATACCACAGGTGATCCATTACCCCAAGAGACCATTGATGCTTGCATCGCAGCTGACGCAATTCTGCTAGGCGCTGTCGGCGGACCCAAGTGGGATGATCCATCTGCAAAAACTAGGCCTGAAGCAGGCTTACTAAAAATTCGAAAGGAACTCGGTCTTTTTGCCAACCTAAGACCCATTCGTTTGTTTGACGAACTGGTTGATGCCTCTCCGTTGAAACGCGAGATCATTGAGGGAACGGATATCTTGTTTCTAAGAGAACTCACGGGAGGTATCTATTTTGGCGAATCTGGTCGATCCGGCGAAGGCGATCAAGAGTCAGCTTTTCAGTCCATGGTGTACAGCGTGCCGGAGGTCGAGCGAATCGTGCGGTTGGCGGCAATCGCAGCTCGCGGTCGTAAAAATCGATTGACCAGTGTGGATAAGGCAAATGTTCTTGAGCCCAGCCGACTTTGGCGTCAAGTTGCTGCAAGAGTGATGGCAGAGGAATTTCCGGACGTGCAATACGATGTTGTACTTGTTGATTCAATGGCGATGCACCTCATTAATCGTCCCAAGGATTTTGATGTTGTCGTGACCAGCAACATGTTCGGAGATATCTTGACGGATGAAGCCTCGATGTTGCCAGGATCACTAGGGATGCTTCCAAGTGCCTCGCTCGGCTCCGATGGTCCAGGACTCTACGAACCAATCCATGGTTCAGCTCCTGACATTGCTGGGAAAAATATCGCAAATCCTCTCGCGACCATTCTTGCTGTCGCAATGTTATTGAGGCACTCACTCAACTTGGATACTGAGGCTGAATCGGTGGAGTCTGCCGTCAGCCAAGTATTGAAGGATGGTCTTCGTACAGCTGATATCGCACGCGGTAGCCAAGCGATTGGAACCTCAGAGATGGGCGCTGCTGTGATAGAGAGGCTGAACCGGTAGAAAATGACTGCGAATACCTCGTTTTTATCGAGCCTTCCCTTTGCTCAGGGAGAATGGCATAACGCTCGGACCTATGTTTTACTCGCGGTCATCTTGGCTGCACTTGGTATTGCATCGATTGTCGGCGTTATTTTGAAAAGACGAGAGAATGCAGGTATCGAATCCGCATTAATCAATCGCTTCAATCACAAGCTTCGAGTTTGGTGGCTGATGGTAGCGATTTTTGTTTTCGGTTTTTTTATTCATCGAATTGGTGTGGTCGTTCTATTTGGCTTGGTGTCATTTTGGGCGCTTCGCGAATTCATCACCATGACACCAACTCGACGTGGAGACCACCGGACGCTTTTTTGGGTCTTTTTTATCTTCACACCCGTACAGTATTTGTTGATCGCCCTTGGAAAGAATCCGCCCGATTGGTTAAGCGGTGATCGCGGAATCGACTATTACGATTATTACAGCATCGTAATCCCGGTCTATGCGAGTCTTTTCGTTCCTGCGAGAGCTGCGTTCGCCGGCGATTACAAGCGATTTCTAGAACGAAGTGCGAAGATTCAATTTGGTCTTTTGATTTGTGTTTATTCTCTTAGCTATGCACCTGCAATCCTTGATTTAGATCTTGTTCAAACCGACGGCA
>JADHOA010000283.1 GCA_016779185.1 Rubripirellula sp. | reverse complement strand
GACGTAATTGTCAGCTCCAGCCTGAAGACCTTCAATGATGTCCTCGGGAGAAGACAACGTGCTAAGGAGAATGAGTGGGATGCGTCTAAGCTGAGCATCTTGCTTGACCGCCTGACACAGCTGATAACCGTTCATCTCCGGCATCTCGATGTCACTGATGATCAGATCCGGTGGATCGCTACGGATCATGTCAAGCGCTTCCGCACCATTAGCGCCCCACCGAACTTCAAAGCCAGAAGTTTCCAAACGCTTAATCAGCATTTTTGCTTGGATTCGGCTATCTTCGGCGATGACGATCCGAGTTGATTGCTCACTGTTCACAGCGATATTTCACCTAAGTGGGTGGCCTTGGTTCCAGTCGATTTGCGAGGATAGTGTAAAGCATTTCACCGCAACTTGCCCAACCTTTAGCGAGAACAAGCCCATCGGCACCAATCTATTTCAGCATAAGCCCAATTAACGATTTGCACGGACGCTCTTGCCCACGACCCATTACCGCAACGAATCGGACAATGCTTCTCTTAGTCTTTGCGTTGCAGTTTCGAGATGCTGTGATTGGATCACGGCGTTCACCCGCAACTCGCTGGTGTTAATCATTTCAACATTGATTTCAGCCGCAGCCAGTTGGTCGAACAACTTGGTCGCAACGTGAGTGTGACTACGCAAACCAATGCCGCTCACTGTGACTTTGGCGATCTGACCGCAGGACTGAACATCGCCCATAGCGTGTTTTTGTTGAATCTCACGAGCGACTGCCACACCTCGTTCCATTTCACCTGCATCGACGGTAAAGCTAATACTGGTTGCAGCGCCTTCACCATCGTTACCCTGAACAATCATGTCGACAAAAATACCTGCATCACCGATCGTCTCGAACATCTCCGCTGCGATCCCCGATTGATCAGGAACCCCGTGAATGGTGATGCGAGCCTGATTCTCAGTCACCGAAATACCGGTAAGCGTCAATGCTTCGAGAGCGTCATCGCGTAAACGACTCACCAACGCTTCAACATCCGTTCCACCATCACGTTCCGCCTTGATCTGATCCCATGTCTTTGCATCATCTGGTCGAAGATGTAGTCCGAAGGCCTGATGGACAGCACGCAATGCAGTACTTGCGTCTGCCTTTGCAACTAACGCCGAAATCTTAATTTCACTCGTGGTGATCATTTGAATATTCACACCCGCATCCGCTAGGGAGCGAAACATCTTGGCTGCAACGTTTGTCTGTGATGCCATATTCAGTCCGACGACGGAAATCTTAGAAACTTCATCGTCTTGGGTGACCCGACTGGCACCAACCTCATCAAGAACCGATTCAACCGCTTTCAAGGTCGCCTTTAGCTCACTCCTCGGCACCGTGAACGAGATATCTGCCCGTCCTTCTTTACCAATGTTCTGAACCACCATGTCCACGGCGATTTTCCGATTGGCAATCGCGGTAAAAATCTGTTTACTTTTTCCGGGAACATCCGGCACACCCAACACGGTAACACGCGCTTCGCTCGCAGTCATCGCGGCGCCGCTAACCGGTTGCGATCGTGACTCTGGCTCCGCAACGATCATCGTTCCTTCGATGTCCGAGAAGCTGCTTCGAACATGAATCGGCACACCAAATTTCTTTGCAAACTCGATACTACGATTGTGCATGACCCCCGCGCCAAGACTCGCGAGCTCCAACATCTCATCGTAACTAATGACTTCTACCCGACGCGCCTCGGGAAGCAAACGAGGATCGGTCGTGTAGACTCCATCCACGTCGGTATAAATTTCGCAGGCATCGGCACCAAGAACCGCCGCCAATGCAACCGCCGTTGTATCACTTCCCCCGCGTCCAAGGGTGGTAATATTCAGATCGTCATCGATCCCCTGAAATCCTGCCGCAACGACAATGTTGCCATCGTCCAACAACCGTTCAATTCGCTCAGTTGAAATAGACTGTATTCTTGCCTTACTAAAACTGTTATCGGTTTTCATGCCGATTTGACCACCGGTCAAGCTGATCGCTTTGGAACCGAGATCATGGATTGCCATTGCCACCAATGCCACGCTCACCTGCTCTCCGGTACTGAGAAGCATATCCATTTCGCGAGCAGGAGGAGTGTCACCGACTTGGGATGCCAGATCCAAAAGAACATCGGTGTTTTTCCCCATCGCGCTGACAACCATCACCACGCGGTGACCTGCTTGCTGTGCACGAATTGCCTTACGAGCAGCAGCTCGAATCTTCTCGACGTCTGCGACACTCGTCCCACCAAATTTTTGAACAATTAAAGACATGTTTTTTCTTTATCAGTAGATGCTGTATCTCGGCATCCGTCTCGTAAAAGTAATTTGTATTGTCAAACGGGCTTTTCAAATGATGGATTACTTTTTCATCAATTCATTCATCAGATCCCAACCTTTTGAATAACACCATCCGGTTCTTGCTGCGGCACTTTCACAATAAGTCGACTCCGAATCCGGCTCGATGTTGGTGCCCGCCATCAATAAAGGCACCAGACCGTGACTGTGCTTCTTGGTGCTGCAAGGCGTGGGATGATCCGGTGTCACGAGAATCCGATAGTCGCCTTGATTCTTCAAAGCCTCGGTCAGTGGCGCCACGATGTGACGGTCTATTTGCTCCAAAGCCTCAATCTTGGCATCATGACGCCCCTCGTGCGACGCTTCATCTGGCGCTTCAATGTGTACGCACACCACATCGTACTTCGTCAACGCTGCCACAGCAGCTCGACCCTTAGCGGCGTAATCCGTATCAAGGTAGCCAGTGGCGCCTTCTACCTCTATCCGAGGCCAACCGACCAATGCGGCGATTCCACGAAGTAAGTCAACCGCCGTGATCATCACACCGTTTAATCCGTACCTTTGCTCGAAAGATGGAAGAGTAGGAGCATCACCAAGACCCCACAACCAAAGATGGGTCGCAGGACGCTTGCCAGCAGCGATCCTTGCGAGGTTCACCGGATGCTCCGCAAATAGCTTGGCCGACTGACTCATTAAACGAACCAGCAAATCACTGCCAGGGCCTCGAGGAAAATCATTACTGATCGGCAAGTCAGTGAGATCATGAGGCGCCGACGTTCTTGTATCTCGGGAAAACAAACCGCTCGCCCCCTCCTGACCTCGGTAGAGCAGCAGGTTCCGATAACTCACCCCAGTCACAAACTCCAACTGCCCACCCAATGCTTCATGACTCAGAAGTTCTTTTTGAGCCGAATCAAGAAGCTGCGAAGCCTCTTCGGTGGTGATATGGTCAGCGGTGAAGTCCTTCATGACCTGATCTTCGATCGTCACCAAATTGCAACGAACGGCCCAATCACCCGGGGCTAGTGCAATCCCCTGAGCTGCCGCTTCGAGCGGAGCCCGCCCAGTGAAGTACTGGTCTGGGTCGTAACCAAGGAGACACAAGTTAGCCACCTCGCTCCCTGCTGGCAGATGAAGCGGCGTATTGTTTGAAAGGCCGACCCTTCCGATCTCCGCCAAATGATCCATTGCTGGAACCGACGCCGCCTCGAGGGGCGTCTTTCCCCCCAATACTTCTAGCGGCTCATCAGCACAGCCATCTGGTATCACAATCACGTATTTCATTGATTTTTTTCAGTTCTTCGGTCAAAAAAGGCATCTCGTCCACAAAACACCACTCACACGGGCAATCTTAGCGATTCCAGTTTTTTGGGATACGGCTGATCATCCACAGGTCAAAGATCCGGAGATGATTTGTGACGTTCAGGGCAGATGGAGCAGCGGTTGCTCCCAAATACCCCCTAAGACTGGTAACCCAATATCTCGCAGCGGCAGTTCGGAGCCGTATTTTTGGCCACGAAACGCTCGAAAGAAAGGGGTCACGCGACGTCCAACCTGACTGGATGCGAGCGGAGAGAACGCAAAAATCGGCATCAAGAGGAAAGCTCGAGAGATTTAGGAATGCCTCGGTGAGCCTCAACTCTTCCATCAAGCAATGAAACCTGTTTGCTTTGCGAGTATCGAGTGGCGATCAAGCCTTGATCTCGTACCATTGCAGAGCAATTGATTAGAACAGATCCATGATCCGATCGGCGAAGCGAACGGGTTCTTCCTCAACGGGTTGGCCATCTAAGGCAGCAATCCATTCTTTCGGATCATCGCCGTAATCCTTACCGGTAGATTCCCGGAGCGATGAAATCGCAACTGCACGGGTTGCTGGATTCCTATCAGACAGAGCGAGACGCAGCGAATCGACGGCAATTTGATCCGAAAACGACGCTAATGCCGCCACCGCAGCGTTTTTGACATCTTGGTTCGATTCGCTTCCAAAGACCGAAGCAAGTAAACGAACGGAATCAGAGCCCCGACGACCCCCAAGCGATCGACAAGCTTCCATTCTAACTTTGGTGCTAGGATCCTTTAAGCCGCTCTCGATCAACGAAAGCGATTCTGCGCTATCCAAACGCCCGGCCGAAACAACTACCAAGCGTCGCATTTCAGCACTCTCGTCATTTTTAAGAATGCCTGAAAACTGCTTGACCCATTCCTGCTGTTCACTTGTTGGTAGCTTATCAATCGTTTGACTCAAACGAAGTAATTCCTGCCAACGCTCGTGATCGGTTTCGCCGTAAGCTTTTTCCGCTCGCCATTCTTTAAGTGAATAGTAGGGATTCGCTACTTTCAAGGCATAGAGAGGACCATCTTGGCACCCGGTTACCAACAATGCCTGCAGAGAAATCACGAAAGCGATCAGCAGTGATGGCAATCGAAACGACACCACTACTCGCCCGCACCGGAAAATCGTTTTGGTTTCCGAAAATTTCAACTCGCAACCTCTCAGTGGATGCTGGTTCGCGTTGATTGCCAACCTGCTTCTTCTTCGACTCCATCCCTCTTCTCGCTGCAGCGACAACGAGATCCCGTCTCAACAATAACGAGCCCGGTACTGGAATCCTTTCCGCTTGAACCTGCCTGTAACAAAGTTTTGAAAGTGCAGCCAAGGCCAGTTCATGAATCAACACATGCTTGACGCGGATAGCAAGACTGACGTCAATGAATCCGCCACCGCTTGCAAAGCTCCCCCAAGCCGAAGCGTGAACCAAGCGGTCACTTGATTTCATAAAACGTCGCGTGAAACAGTGCCTTACGTGAAACTCAGCAGCGAAACATGCCCCTGACGCCCAACAACTTTTTCGAGTCACTATTTCCGAATCACTACGGGCACCATCTTTACTGCCTTTCGATGTGAAGCGATCGGCAGATTGCCCTTCGCCACATTGCACAGGTTAAGTATGGTCGAGTTAAGTATGGTCGAGTGGAATAGGCGATAGGCTGTTCACGTCAGTCGGATACACCTGCCCAAAAGTCCAATTAACACATTGGAAAGCCGTGTTTTCGATCGCAGACTAAAACGGTTCAAAATGTGAAAACGGCATCCAAGGATTCAGAAAGTGCGAATCACCGACATTCAATTTGAATCAACCAACTGCCAAGAGACTCTCACAGGTCAAACGCTGACCAGACCCTTAAACGTGATTCATCTAAACGGTCGCGAACCTCGCAATGCGATTTCCGATTGGCAACTGTCGCTACTCTGCTGCTGCAGCGAGAAAAAAGAAAAACGGCATCACTCACCCGGTTCGCCGATTCGCCTGAAACTCCAAGGCAATGGCGATCGGTTTCAGCACTCAATCTCATCGGACATAAACACCCAATATCGAGAAACCCTTCAACAGCAGAGCGAGGATCGACGCAAGGAAAAACTTGATATTCCGACGAGCACAACCACCGACCGACGATTAGAAACAATCTGCGAACTTGCCAGTGACATCATGTTCGCACCAGCCAACCATGATCTTGCGTTAACGATAAAGTCATACGAATCACTGACTCAGATATCAAGTTCCTCCACGCAAATGTGTGTGAACTCGTCGCACTGCGAACCTGAAAAGCCTACGACTCAATACCCCGTCCGTCGATCGCTGGCAACGAATTCAGTCAACACG
>JADHOA010000282.1 GCA_016779185.1 Rubripirellula sp. | reverse complement strand
TGGGATGACAGCGGACCGTACGGCAATCCAAGTGTGAGAACGCCGAATCTTGATCGCCTTGCAGCCCAAGGTATGCGATTCGATCGTGCCTATCTCACCTGCTCTTCCTGCAGCCCAAGTCGATGCTCCATGCTTACGGGTCGGTACCCGCACAATACCGGCGCCGGGGAGCTACACCTACCGCTCCCCAGCGAACAGCAAATGCTAACCACCCCACTTCGCGATGCCGGCTACTGGACCGCGGTGGTTGGCAAATGGCATCTTGGCGAAGCGGTCGCTGAGCAGGTGGATTATCGAAAAGCATCCAACCCTGTACAAATGGGAACGACATGGGTTGAAGCGATCAAAGAGCGCCCGAAGGACCAACCCTTTTTCATCTGGGCAGCTCATACCGATCCGCACCGGGGCTACAGCCCGGGCGCCGTTGACCCACCCCACTCCCCTGCGTCCGTACAACTCCCGCCTTTTTTTCCTGACACACCGCTGGTGCGTGAAGATCTAGCACTTTACTACGATGAAGTCTGCCGGTTCGATCAGCACATTGGAATGGTACTCGAGGAACTTGAGAAACAATCACTGTCAGACTCCACGATGATTTTGGTGATTAGTGACAATGGCCGTCCGTTTCCTCATTGCAAAACCATGGTCACTGTGCCGGGAGTTCGAACACCATTTATCGTGAAGCTTCCTGGACTAATCCCTGCCGGGCAAGTGAATGACCAACTGGTCAGTAGCCTCGATATCGCGCCAACGGTCTTGGACCTTGCCGGAGTACAACGCCCCGCAAGCATGCAGGGCGCAAGCCTACGCAAAACACTAATGGACCCTAACATGCCGATCCGACAGTACGCAGTCGCCGAACACAATTGGCATGACTATCGAGCCTTTGAACGCGCGGTCTATGATCAGCAATTTTGCTACCTTCGTAATTGGCTTCCGGGAACCCCAGCGACGCCACCCGCGGATGCAGTCAACAGCGTTACTTTTCGCGAAATGAAACGACTCTACGATGAAGGCAGCCTTACTCCTGAGCAGCGTGCGTGCATGATTGCTCCGCGTGCAGAAGAGTACCTATTCGATACCATCAAAGATCCCAACTGCTTGAATAATCTTGCGGAAGATCCTTCCATGAAAGCTCATTTGGATCGACTACGTGAGACACTTGCCCAATGGCAAACCCAAACCGACGACTCTTTTTCCGGCGAAGACAATTTGACGCCGGATGGATTTGATCGCGAAACGGGAAAACGGATCATCACCGCAGCGCACCCAAACCTGGTGAAAAGTAAAAAAGAGAAGAGACAAAAAACCCCTTAGGCAGGTTGATGCAAAGCGAGTAGACAAAAACATGATGTTCAAAACAACACGCTTCATCTCGCATGCACTCTCGGGCGTTACACAATCTGAGTCATGCCCCCAGCAAACTCGAATCTTGAACCAAACCCTTAAGACTACATGGACTGGATCAGTCTCTCGTTGATCTCAGCATTCTTTCTCGGATGCTACGACATCGCAAAAAAACAATCGCTTTCTGGTAATGCAGTTCCGATTGTTTTACTTTGCAATGTCAGCGTTGCAGCATTCGTTTGGATGTTGCCGATTTTGTTAGCTCAATTTCCCTTAATGGGTCAAACTCTCGCACTGCCGGATCCTTGGCTCGAGTCGACTCGCTTGTTGCTCGAGATTAGCGGCGGAGATCATCTGCTGTTGTTCGCCAAATCGACTCTGGTTGGTTGCTCGTGGATCGCTGCCTTTTACGCCATCAAGCATCTACCGCTCTCGATCGCGACCCCAATTCGATCGACTAGTCCAATTTGGACGATCCTGCTGGCGGTGCTACTGATGCGCGAACAACCAAACCCACTGCAGTGGGTCGGCCTAACCATCACACTCGTCGCGTTTCTCATTTTCTCGCGGGTCGGCGCAAAAGAAGGAATTCGCTTTCACCGCGACCCCTGGATCATCCTAATCCTCATCGCGACTGCCCTTGGTGCACTGAGTTCACTGTATGACAAATACCTTTTGCAGGTTGTCAAGCTGTCGCCCGCCGTTGTGCAGGCTTGGTTTTCTGTTTATCTGGTGCCGGTGATGATACCGCTGGCGTTACACTGGCACTTCTTGGAACGCAAAAGTACTCCGTTTGAGTGGCGGTGGTCGATACACGCAATCGCAATCTTTCGAACCATTGCGGACTACGCATACTTTTGCGCCATCACCGATCAAGAGGCATTAATCTCGGTGATCTCCCCCATACGTCGCTCGTCCATCATCATTCCGTTTTTATTCGGAGTGATTGGATTGAACGAAGCGAACTGGCGAGCAAAATCGGTGTGCGTCGCCGGACTACTGATCGGCATCCTTCTTCTCAGCTATTCCACTCCATAGAACACGCTCAAGGCTACTGTGACGTTGCAGCTTTGAAGATCGAAAGACTGGCTTTCGAAGTACTCCGTTGACCTGAAACCTTTTTCATCAACTACCGATCTCAATCAAGCCCAATCTTAAAAACCTGCCAGTCGGGTATGCCGTCTAAACGGCATCGCCCCTCAGACAACTGCGATGAATCTGCTAGTCAGTCGAATGACTTCAACAGAACATCAAGCAAACAGTTGGTGCATCGATCGGTCGAATTGTCCGTTGGTCATCACGATTTCAATGCCCGAATCTTTTGCCCGCTGCATCTTATCCGCTTGAACGTGTGGACCAAATGCAATGACACGTGCGTTGGGGCAACGCTCATCACAAAGCGTTTTCAACGATGAGACCAAACCCCCGCGGGTACCGAGATCAAGAATGACGGTGTGAACATCGTCCAGTGGGCCGTCTGGCAAGTTACCACCGAATGCAAATCCGACACCCGACCGCTCAGCAACACTTCGGACTCGAGAAGCAAACATCAGATCGCCAGAGAGCATCACCACTCGCCCCGAGGCGGCTCCGTTTCCAGGGCCGCTGGCACCGTTTTCGCTAGAAGCCTCGGACATTAGGCTCGCTTTTCTATTTCGGATTTCATGAACTGTAAACCTTCTGCGGCGAGGACTAGCTCATCATCAAACATGCGTCGCCAGATTCGAGTCGCCGCCGCAAGTTCAGGCAGTGCAAGCCCGAAAGCTTCGATCACCAACCAGCTATCGAAACCCGACGCTGCGATAGCATCAAAGTTTTCTTTCCAGTTGATCCCACCTTTTCCCGGAGTGCTTCGGTCATTCTCACTGATGTGAATGTGGAAAAGCTTATCACCGCCAGCGTTGATGGCATCGGTAATCGACTTTTCCTCGATGTTCGCGTGGAAGGTATCGTACATCATTCCACATGCTGGATGATCTACTTCACGGACAAAGCGAGCCGCGTCGGCGTGCGCGTTTAGCAGGTAGGTCTCGAAACGATTAAGTGCCTCGACGCCCAGTTTCACTCCTACCGACCCTGCATGCTCAGCCACTTCCCTCATGCAATCGACGCCCCATTTCCATTCATCTTGGGTTGGGCCGGCACCGGAAAATGCACCGAGAGCGGAATGATAAGGTCCCACGAGCGTTTCGACACCCGCGGCCGCACAACAATCCAGAGTGCGTTTGGTTAATTCAACCCCTTTTGCTCGGACTGCTGCGTCGGGCGAAATGGGGTTATCTTCTTCTCCCCGCACGGTAACTCCGGTGCGTTCAAGACCAAGAGAATCTAACTGCTGACCAATTGCCGCATAGTCAAGATCGAGATTGAAGATCGGTAACTCTACACCGTCATAGCCGATCTCTTTCAGCTTTCCGCATACTTGCAGAATGTCGTCGTTTACTTCACCCGACCAGAGCAAAAGGTTCATGCCATACTTCATTTGGATTCGCTTCTCTTTGATGGAGGATTTTTGATAATGAAATTGAGGTAGAGGAAATCATTTTCGCTCTTATCCCTGCAAACTCACGCAGTTTTCGTTGCGTCAGTCAAAGCCAAGAGTTCATCTCGGCGAGATTCTACCACTTTCTCGGCCTCAGGTAGCCACCCCAACAGCGAACTTGGTAAAGGCTCTAATCGGACTCGTCGCATGACCTGATTCAACCGAAAGAGGAGCCGATCACTATCCAAATAGTCGTAGATAAATTGAGTCTCCAAAAAACGATCCAAGACGGGCGCAAGGCCATCAGTAGGTCGACCTGTGATCCGATTCACACATCGCTGAATATCGCTTGGACCTGCATCAGAAATCGCCTGATAATATCGCTTTGCGAAATCGGGCTGACGTCGAATTGCGATTCCATCGAGAAACATCTCAATCAGAATGTGTCCGACAAACGTGGGACGAAATCCAGCATCTCCCGGCAGCAGATCTCTCAACTCCATCGCGAACTGAAAGTTGGTTTGGACAAACGCCTCCGTACCATGGAACCACCGGTCATCCTGGTGATGTCGAATGATTCCCAGAGCAACCTCTCGAAGCATTGGGTCATGGTGGTCGAGAAATGGTTCGGCAAGCCGACTCCGAGCTCGAATCTTACGATCCACCACGCTCAACCAATCCGGCACACCGGTAGCCGCAGCCAAGACGGGCCGGTCGAGATAAGGAATTGCGTGGTTTAGGAAATTCATATCCAAAGGGTAAACCGAAGCGAGACAGCCAACCACCACTACTCGGGCAGCGGTTTACCTTTGGTTTCCGGCGCAAAGGGTAGAATCGCGAGCCCAAGCAGGAAGATTATGCACATGGTAATTCCAGCATATCGGAGCGGTTCTTCCGTCTCGGCAAAGACCTTGCTGCTGAGCAAACCGATGGTCCAAGGACCTGCGGCCGCCAGAAACCGCCCCACGTTGTAGCAGAACGAAGTTCCCGTGCTGCGAAGTGCCGTGGGGAAGAGCTCAGGAAAGTAGATCGCGTAGCCGCCAAAAATCCCGAGCATAAAGAAACCCATGATCGGAACCAGAACCCAGATGTGCCACGCATCATTCAGCAACCAGAACGTCAATGACGTGGAAATTGCAGCACCAACAAAGGAGACGGCAAAGGCGAGACGACGACTGGTGACTTGAGTGAACTTGGTGAAAGAAATCATTCCAAGGAACGCACCAATGTTCAACATCAACGATGCTTTCCCCTTCCACTTGCCAACCGCACCTGACAAGTCCGTACCGGATAAACCTTCGGCAATCAACTTTTTCTCCATGACCGATCCAACCAGATCGAAAACGAAGAACACGATTCCCCACAAAGCGATAACGCCCGCGCAGGCCAAGGCAAGGCCAATCAACGCGTTCTTGCGCCAAACAGGGTGCTTTAGCAATGCCACGTATGAGCCAGCCTGCTGAGCCTTCTCGCCTCCAGATGCCTTCATTTGCTGCCACTGCTCTGGCTCCTTCAACTTCCAACGAACCAGTAGCGCGAGAAGAGCCGGAAGCGTACCAATCAAGAACATCAGTCGCCATTTGGAAAGACCACCCGGAATGGATCCGCTCTCCTCGAGAGAGCTTAGCCCAATTTCCAAGAAGGCAGCGCTAATATTGCCGACCGCAGAAAGTGCTTGCAGCAAACCCAATGCATGCGGTCTTGCTCGCTGTGGCATCACCTCAGCCACCAAGGCAACACCGACCGCAAATTCACCGCCAACTCCTAGGCCTGTGATGAATCGATAAAATGCGAAATCAAGAAATCCAGTCGATAAAGAACTCAGTCCGGTGCAGATGGAATAAAACAGGATTGTGAGCATCATCGTTTTGGCGCGACCGATTCGATCACCCAACGCTCCGAAGATGAGACCGCCCGTCGCCCAACCCAAGACAAAGATTGCAGTGGCATAACCGGCATAGAGATTGGGGTCTTGCCCTTCAACCAGCAAATCCGCCATCGCCGGTCGACGAGCCAAAAGGAACAATTGCTGATCGAGGCAGTCGAACAGCCAGCCCAATGCAGAGACGATCAAGACGAACCAGTGGTAACGAGTCAACTCTCGATACCAACGGTAAGAAGCATCTTCAGTTAAGGCTGTTTCCGATGGTGGCAAGTCGGCGTGCAATTCAAGG
>JADHOA010000281.1 GCA_016779185.1 Rubripirellula sp. | reverse complement strand
AAGATCGAGGAAAAGTCTTCGGCAGATCGAAAGTGCATCTGCTCGCGGGGAAAGCTCAAGCCCGGCAGCATTTAATCTTTGTGAAATGAAATAATCAATTGGGTGAACATTTAGATTGTTGGGGAGTTCAGGTGTGCTGATAGGTTGGAACGCCCAGTGCTTGCTCGGATCAGGTTGCGGTTGTTCACCGTTCGCTCCTGTTGCTCCCTGTGAGATCCACTGCTTTACCAGTTCTTGCTCAGATGGCGAGAGTGGTTCGCCCTCAGGCGGCATGCGTATCTCAGTATCAATCGCGGCAATACGTCTCATCACCTCACTTGATTCTGGGGATCCCGGTATCACCATTCCTGCGGAGATGATCAGAGAAGCTGTATCAAGTCTTAAGTCAGATTCCTGCTTGAGCGATCCGTGGCAGGGAATACACTTTCGGGCCAAAAGAGGTTTGATCTGAGCACGGTAACTCACTGGCTCATCACCGTGCAATTGGCTTGCTGGATTAGCCGCAAGCAAAAGAGTCAAGGCAATGAGAATCTTGGAGTTCGCCATGCTGAAATGATGAAAGACTAAAGTAGGTCGTGAGTTGATTTGAGCGAGCGTTCGCTGCTTGAATTGATCATCCGTCGATTGTTCGAGTCTTCACGGGGGCAATTCAAATTCAAGGTTTCTCTTTTTCAAGTTTACATCCGGCAGTTGTCAGTACACATCATTCCCGTGCATCTTGGTTGTTTTGAGAAATGAGGGTCAACCTGCCTACGAGTACTTGGGTGTGTAGAGGTTATCTCTGCATCGAACCCGGCAGTCAGTTTAGCATGTAACGAGGGTAAACATAGTTTCTGAGGATTCATTTATCATCAGCCATTTTCCAGCAATCATTTTCTTGTCATGTGGTTCTCGCTTGGATTGCGGGGTTTCTTTTAGGGATTGGCGGTGTCTTTGAGTTTTGGTTGTTAATGCGTTTTAACCCATCGTATTCGCCGTTCTGTGTTTGGCACGATTGTTACACCAGTTTTCGCTTTCTCGTTGATAATTTGAATTCCCGATATCCAGCAAAATGGTTTTGCTTGATCTGGATCTGGATGTTCGTGGGCGCTGGTCGGGACACCATTAGGTTTTGGTAGTAGAATGATCTATCGTTGCATATTGTTCACCTTTGGAAGTGAACTTGTTCGCGGTAAAGGTTAGGGGCGATTGGTAGAGATCGATGCTGTTTTTCAAACGTTTTGTTTTTATCTTTGGCTTCATTGCGTCAGGCTTTGTCTTGAACCAATTTGGGTTTGCTCACCAACCTAACATTGTGATCCTGCTTGCGGATGACCTTGGTTATGGGGAACTTGGGTGCCAAGGCAATCAGGAGATTCCCACACCTCATATTGATTCGATTGCAGCCAATGGTGTTCGTTTTACTTCCGGGTACGTTGCTGGTCCTAACTGTAGTCCGTCTCGTGCTGGTTTATTGACGGGCAGGATTCCGACACGGTTCGGTTATGAATTCAATCCAATCGGTGCTAAAAATGAAGAGCCCGGTAATGGTTTGCCGCCCGGTGAGATTACGATTGCAGAGGCCTTGCATGATGTGGGTTACACCACCGGGATCTTTGGGAAATGGCATCAGGGAGGAGCCGCTGCCTTTCATCCCTATCGTCACGGATTTGACGAGTTCTTTGGGTTCACACATGAAGGGCATTACTTTGTGCCGCCTCCCTATGATGGTGTGAGCACCATGCTTCGACGGAAAGCCTTGCCTGGGGGCCAGCAGGGCCGTTGGGTTGGCGATCGTGGGCTCATCTACAGTACGCATATGGGACACGATGAGCCCGATTATGATGCAAACAACCCAATCGTGCGTGGCGGACAGCCCGTTGTCGAGAACGAGTATTTGACTGATGCGCTCACACGAGAAGCGGTGAGCTTTATCCGGCGTCATGATGACAAGCCGTTCTTTCTGTATCTGGCTTACAACGCCGTTCACAGTCCCCTTCAAGGTGCAAGAACTTATATGGAAAAGTTTTCCCATATCGAAGATGTGCATCGTCGTATCTTTGCAGCGATGTTAGCCAACCTCGACGATAGCGTGGGGAGGGTTGTTGGCCAGTTGAAAGAATCAGGAATCGAGGAGGAGACGCTGATCTTTTTTTTGAGTGATAACGGTGGCCCGACTCGTGAACTGACCTCGTCCAATCTTCCATTGCGCGGCGAAAAGGGTCAGATGTACGAGGGAGCGATCCGCGTTCCATTCATGGTTCAGTGGAAAGGTGTCATACCTGCAGGCAAGCAATTCCACTCAGCCGTCAGTTCCATGGATCTCTTTGCGACAGCCTCGGTCGCTGCAAAAGCAAAGATACCTGACGTCGTGGAGGGTGTGGATCTGGTGCCATACCTTAACGGCCAAAAAATAGGGGTGCCGCATGAGACGCTTTACTGGCGACAGGGCAATCGGACAGCGATGCGTCATGGCGATTGGAAGATTGTTCGCATGGGAAACAAGTCATCCGCCAAGGCGAAGTGGGAGCTTTATGATTTGACGAACGATCTTTCTGAGCAGCATGATCTCTCAGAGCAACGGCCCGATGTTTTGCGTGAATTGACGCAGCAGTGGCAGGAGACGGATCGACAGATGCTCGATCCTTTATTTCGATGACGGCGACACAGGTAATGAAAGTGGATGGTGTTGGCCGCTTGATTTCGATCGCTTGATTGGAGATGGTGGTTTCGGCCGTTGTGTCCCCTGCATGTTTGGGTGGAGTGAAACTTCTGCCCACCGGCCGCCGCGTTTGCTTTGGCCTAAGCTTCGGTCGACTTTCATCGCGTTTGCGATCGGCGATGTTTGACGAACGGATTGATCGTCTTGGCCCGGCTTCTATTGAACTCTTTATGCAAGCACATGGTTGCGCGAACGTGTATTTTGACAAGAGGATCGCTCTTCTGAAAAAGAAGAGGTCGAGTCAGTGGCGGTACCGAATGTTTTGTATCGCCAAATCTGACTTTTCGTGTCAGAAGCCAAAGAATGTAGTCAGTGACACATCACTTCGAGAAACCGCAATTTCTCAATTATGAGCCATCTCTACTGGTGAGCAGCATCACCGACGTTGCTTAGCGGAAATTAATCCTTCGATTCCTCTCAGCCAAAGCTATGCTGCAGTGGCCGGGATGATGCCGATGATATTTCCGTTCTTGTCACAGAGAAACAGGAAAGTGCTGCCAGGGACAACTGGTTTCATCGTATACATGAGATCTACTCCATCTCCACGTTGAAAGTGTGATGTCGCCATCCATGACTACAAAGTCCAAAAGCAATACTAGCACCCGATCTTCAAAAGTAAAGTTTTTTTGGATACACCCATAGTACGCATCCTCAAAATATTCGGTTCACTTGGGGCTTGTCGTGGTTTTTCCTCGTCAACCCAGTTTTCTTTATGTCCGTTTTTCTAGGACCAGCGATTCCGCAGCCAGCAATTTCAAAGTCGCCGATTTCAGAGTCGCCGATTTCTGGCCCGGTCTCTTCTGGGTTCGTTATCTCTAGTCGCGGCTGAATCCCTAGTCGCGGCGGATGGTCACAGAAGCAGCAAAAAAAGAGTTTTGATCCACCAAAACAATTTTCCTGCGGTTGAGAGGACACTCTTGAACGGACCATTTCACTGGATTCAAGAAGTTATCCTCGCTGCAGCAACGACATCGCAGCATTGTGTCCAGCAATCCCGCTGACGCCGCCACCGCGTCTTGCTCCCGCCCCCGCGATGAAAATATGAGGGTCATCGGTCTCCGAACCCCAAATCGGATACTTCGGTCTCGCTGATCCATGATCCAAAAGCGGGAAAGTCAGCTCGCCGTGAAAGATATTGCCGCGTGGCAGTGAGATTTCTCTTTCAAGGTCAAGAGGCGTGACCACTTCCATTGCCAATGATCCGTTTTGGCATTCGGCTAAAACCGATTCAATGGGATCCTCCAGGTACTCGTTCAAGCTGTCTAAAGCAAGTTGCCCGGCCATCGACGCAGCTTGCAGCGGTTTGTCATCAAAGAGGCTTGCGGGAGTATGCAACCCAAAGAGCGTCAGGGTGTGAAAGCCTCGCGCGACTAAGTCATCGGAAAGAATGGATGTATCTGTAAGCGTGTGGCAGTAAATCTCGAGAGGTAATGGCTGGGGCAATTGAGAACGGTTCGCCTGCTGGAAAGCGTTTTCAAGCTGAGTCGCACTTTCATTGACGTGAAGTGTTCCTGCGAAGGCGATTTCTGGATTGATTCCTGATTTAAAACGCGGCAACTGTTTGACCAGCATGTTGATTTTTAATTGTGATCCCTCCATGACGCTCGGTGGGTCAACACCGCGTAGTTTTGCCAAATGGCACGGGGCTGCTGCAAACAAAAGGTCCCTTGCGGTATAGCGATGACCAAGGGCCGTTTTAACCCCGACTCCATTGATACCAGTTTCCAGATCGACGACTTCGGCGTCTCGTCGAATTTCTACTCCATGTTGGACGGCAACGCGTTGGAGTTCCAAGACGAGTCGCCCCATGCCTCCCTTTGGCACTCGCCATTGCCCAGTGCCATTACCGATCAGGTGGTACAGGAAGCACGCATTGGCTCGCATGTCTTCCACCGAGGCAAAGGTTCCAATCACTGCATCGGTTAATGCGATGCCTCGTAGCAGATCATGGCCAAAATAATCGAGAACGATGTGACCGATCGGCTCTCGAAGTAGGCGGTCCCATATATCAGGCAAGGCGAGGTCTGTTTTAAGTGATTCCGCAGATTGCAGTGGCAACAGTAGTGATGGCGCTAAACGCTGGGCGAGCGTAGCTAACTCGGTATAAAATTGTCGCCAAGATCTTGCTGCGATTCGTGAACCGGTCAATCGCTCAAAAGACGATTCGGATTCATGATTCCATGGGTCAGTGACAAGTAATCCATCGTGCTTGCTATTAACGCTATGGGGAGTGTAAGAGGAAATCGCCCGGGTGATCGTTTGGAAATTCAAGCCCAAATCGCTTGTGATTTGATCTGGCAGCAGGGAAACCAGGTAAGAGTAGCGGGAGATGTAGGCATCGTATTCAGGAAAAAGGCGGTCACTTGCCGTTGCTCCTCCTAGCTGCGACTCGGCTTCGAGTATCAAAACACGCTTCTTTGCCTTTGCAAGATAACAGGCGGCCACTAGCCCGTTATGGCCGCCTCCAACAACAATGGCATCGTAGGTTGCTTCTGCAGTAGACATTCGAGGTGTTCCTTCACTTAGCATTGCGGCCGACATCAACTAGCGGATGTCGCGCATCCGGTTCGATGGGGGATTCACAAGCTTACTCCACTTCAAACCCGAATTCTTGGAGTTGCGACGCAACCGCTTCATTGATGACGTCACCAAAGGTGTCCGATGTATCGCCGGCTTGGCTTTTGAGTTGCGCGGCGATGAATTCGTCTCTTTGTTTTGTTGCTTCGGCAATTTTAACTTGGATGGATTGTCTCTTCTTTGCCATGCTCTCAACATATTCTTCACGCTCCTTCCGAGACATTTTCTGCATCGCCTCGGGTAGCAGTTTTGGGTCAACACCTTTTAGGAAGTCTGCATCGCTTTTTGACGAATCGATCAGGTCGCGTCCGCGATTGATGTAAGCCGATCCAGCTTTGGTGGCAATTCGACTGAGGCTAGACCCTGCAGTGATCGAATTCTTGTCTTGCATGATCTGATTCGATTGAAATGCATCCCTTTCTGCACTGGATCCATACCAAAGGTAGGTTGAGTTGAGTTCAGCATTGAGTTGGATTAGCAGGCCATCGTGTGGGGTTTTTATTTGAACAATCTTCCGATCTTGGTTGATGTTCATGAACTTTCCTTCGGCGATCTCGGCGCCGCGTTTCCATTGGCCCTCAACACCACGGTCATAGTCACCGCAATGAATCGTGTTCACAACAATCCCCTTTTCGAGTGCCTCACGACAAGTCGCCTCGTAGTCGATGTCACCCTGAGTGAATGGCTCGTTGCCGGCGATATAGATCGCTTTGTATCCATTTTGTCGACTACTCCAATCAAGGC
>JADHOA010000280.1 GCA_016779185.1 Rubripirellula sp. | reverse complement strand
AGAAGTCTATGTGAGATCGGCGAACAGGAAAACATTCACGTGATAGTTGAAAATCATGGCGGCCTGTCAAGCAACGCAGATTGGCTATTAGAAGTAATGGAAACCGTCAATCACTCCAAGTGCGGGACGTTACCCGACACAGGTAATTTCCGAATTAACAATGAGGAAACTTATGACTCCTATCTTGGTGTTAAAAAATTAATGCCTTGGGCCAAAGGAGTCTCAATCAAGGATAAGGTTTGGGATGCCAATGGCAATCAGAGTGATCTTGATTTCACTCGAATGATGCAGATCGTCGTTAATGCAGGCTATCGTGGCCACTGCGGCATTGAGTTTGGTGGACTAGAGGGCCTTAACGCTGCTCGTGAGTCTCTTGAAATCGCGAGAGACCAAATCGAGCTTCCAAGGTCAGAAAAGCCAATTGCAGATGCGATTGACCGGCTTCGACCTAGACGAAAATCAAACCGCCGGTCGGAAAGCTAAACGGTGATCGAGTCGATCGATTAATGGCTGAGAAATGGGATCACTTGCTGAAGCAATGCAAAGTGCGGACGTCGTCTTCGTCACATGAGCATCAAGACGAAGTGTTCAAAATATGAAATAAGCCCGCCAGCGTACTCGCTCAGGCGGGCTTGTTTACTTTTCCAGTTACGTTTAACGGCTCAGTTCACCGAGAGAGCGAATTCCAATAACCCATGACTCACTCCCCGAGCAAAGATCCTGCCGATCAGCTTACCAAGCATCAGTCAACAACGATCGCTTTTCCAATTTTGTAACATCCAAGACGAGGCAATTTGAGAAGCCGATTTTCGATAATCGAACCACTCAAAAGTCAAATTGAATCCATTCGACCTCTGTCGATTGTGCCGTCTAAACTGCAGCAGCTTTCATTGCCTTGCGAGCAACAGCAACGCACTTGCGAATGTCATCAATTGGATCTTTAGGATTCTCTTCGTATTCAAGAGAAACCGCGCCGTCCGCCGGAAAACCAACTGCCTTCAGACTTCGGAAAACACCTTCAACATCTAAATGACCTTCACCCAAAATGACCCCGTGAGTCTTGTCTTGCATCTCAGCAAAATCTTTGAGATGAATTCCGTAAAGGCGTCCCTTAAGCAATCGAATGACTTCCACCGCGCCTTGACCAGATCGAATGTAATGCCCAAGGTCAGCGCAAGCCCCGATTCGTTCATCGTATTGATCGACGGCAGTCAAAACGTCGACTGCTTTGTTGTAACGGTGCTTCGGGCCGTGATTGTGAATCGCTACTCGGATATCAAATTCCTTAACCAGCTGATTCAAACTATCAAACGAGTCCGGATCTGGGTCGGCTGTGATTGTCGGAATCCCCAACGCCTTCGCAAATTCAAATAACTTGCGATTGGCATCTGCGTCTTTACTAAATCGATTGACGCCGTGTGCTGAAATCGACATCCCTAAATCGCTGACCTTCTTTCGAATGGCTGCGATATCATCCGCGCTCGAATCGATGGCCAACATCCCGCTGTAAAACTCAACCTGCTCGAATCCTAGCTCCGCGGCATGCTTGAGTGCTTCGTCGACGTTGTATCCCCGCAGTGAGTACAACTGAATCCCCAACTTGTACCCAGATTCTTTTGCGGCTAGCACTGAACTGGGTAGACAAGCGCCTGCTAAAAGCGTGGAAGAAGCGGCTAGAAATTGACGACGATTTGATGCAAGCATAAAAGACTCGGCAGGTAGGAGGCAATAATGGAATGAAGCTCAAGCGTGTTTGACTTTCAGAAGACGACGAGCGGCATATCCCAGAACCAACCAGCATGGAAACGAGAAAGACAATCAAAGCTTGCTAAACTCGGATGAAAGTTTAGCAAATGCCGCTCATCCAGTTTCAAACTTGAACCCAAAAAGAGAGAACCTGCCGCGAAATTGTTCTCACCTCCTGTTCAACGACTCGGCTCTGCAGCGGAGACGGCCAATTGAAAACATCCCCATTGAAACTCAAGATTTTCAGCGGTGACTAGACCGCATCAAGACCGAAGCGGTGAACACCTTTGCGGTGATTGAGGCTTTGATTTATGGCCTTACGATGTTGGGCGCGTGGTCTTACTCCACGAAGCCGTTCCACCCCTGAAACAGGAATCCATACTTTCGGCGACTGTGCAAGCAATGCGGTCAGCCAAGCCAATCTTCTCCTAGCCGATCCATGCACACCTGAATGGGCGTGAAATGGGGGAAGTACATTCACCCAGAGACGACCGAGAACGCTATGAACTCGGTCGCGTGAAAAGAAAAGTGAGGGTGCTGGGACTCGAACCCAGGACCAACGGATTAAAAGTCCGTTGCTCTACCGACTGAGCTACACCCTCTCGTAATGTCCGACCGCGGCATAGTCCAACGGATAACAGTACATCTGTCAATACATCGCTTTTTCAAACGATCTGTTAATCCCGATGAATTTTGATCCAGCAGGAAAAGCGGGGCGGACAGGATTTGAACCTGCGGAACCGGTTTCCCGGTTCACCGATTTAGCAAACCGGCGCTTTCGACCACTCAGCCACCACCCCAACATCGTTGCGATCGCTGGTTTCGATGCATTTAAGCCGCGAAAATCACTCGATCACCTCAAAAATCGTCTGCGAGTTGTCTCATCGGCAAAGATCAGACTCAAATCCAGTTTGAATTGCTATACCCGGATGAAGCCAACCCACACTCGCTGAACGACCATCACGATCGAAAAACCCATGAACTGAACCCAGCCAAAGACTTCTCCGATACCACGGTCGAGCGAAGCGGCAATTGTGTGAAATCATGGTGAATTACGCAACCCTCCAAAAAAACAAACACCGCCGTTTTAAGAGGATCTCCCAAAAGATCGTAAATCGTTATGAGTCATGAGTTTGCAGCTCAGCGAACCTCCGAACGACACTCAAATGATTCAAATCTGGATAACAAATCGCAAATTGGGCCAGAGAACATCCACTTTTTACAGGCTGACTGCATCAAAATGCGAAGAGGGTGTGTGGGGCGAGTTTACGAACACGAAAAGAGGAATCAGGCGAGATCGGCACGCCCCTGAACATACTTATTCGCCGATCATTGGAGTCACTTCGTTGCGGCGCATCCCCCCCCTGCTACCGCGGCAGCGGCTACGATTATCTCAACCCGACACCCTGCATGAGATAATCGGCTGGAATCGGCGATAGCGAACCAAAACTGCCCCGCTACCCACCCCAACATTGATGCAGCCGTAAGGTTCAACGAATGCGTCTCAGACGCCCCTTCGGCCTCGTCAACCCAAACGCGTAGAATACGCACGGTGCGTCGCGGTAGACGAGTGGCCTCGAGAATGAATCGAAAAACAGTAGAAAGCGACGCACTGAACGTTGAAATCACTTTTTCCGAGTCCCATCGGCCAATTTTTCGCTCCCGATTTTTCAACCCAAGAGAAGACCAAGCCCTCGATGAATCTCTCGCCTCTACCCAAGACGAAAATCGATTGGTTTCCCATCGATACGCGACAATCGGTAACGCGGGACGAGAAAAACCAAAGCTTACAGACGCATATCTCCCATCGAGCAATGGCAACCGATTTTGTGATCATCCTTCCAAACGAGGACGCTAAGCAGGTTGAAGTTGCGGTAGACGCTCTCGATCAGTTGAACACCATCGAAGCGGCTCTCACCATTTACCAAGGTGACAGCGAAGTCTCTCGAATCAACCGACTCGCATTTCAACAGGCCGTACCAGTCTCTTGGACTACCTTTCGACTAATTGAACGGGCTTTACTTTGGAGCACCCGGACCGACGGAGCTTTTGATATCACAGCGGGCCCACTCGTAGAAGCTTGGGGCTTCACCAAACGACAAGGTCGCAAACCGACGCGTCAAGAAATTGAGTCCGCAAGAAAACGCGTTGGATACCGGAAAATTAGCATCGATCCAGCGAGACAAACGTTGCGTTTTAGCGAACCAGAGATGTCCATCAATCTTGGTGCGATCGGGAAAGGATACGCCTTAGATCGAATCGCAGCTAAGCTGCGAGAATCGGGTGTTGAGGATTTTCTGTTACACGGTGGAAATAGCAGTGTGATTGCTGCTGGAAATCAAGAACCAGGCAGTAACAAGGGGTGGGCTGTCGGTATTGCGCATCCCACAAAACCTGGACATCGCCTAGCAGGTATCTGGCTCAAGGACTGCGCGCTGGGAACAAGTGGTTCGGGCAAACAATTCTTCCATCATCGTGGACGACGATATGGTCACGTAATCGATCCACGATCCGGGTATCCAGCGGGCGATCTTCAAGCACTTACCACCCTTGCGGAATCCGCCGCAGATGCGGACGCTTGTGCAACCGCCTTGTTCGTCGCCGGTTCCGATCAGACTCAGCGTTGGGCTCAAGAAACGTGGTTTCATCCGACCCTCATGGTTCGCCAAGCAACGCGGCAAGATTCCAGTGAAATTGGATGCCTTGGCGAGATACCGTGGATTGAAAATCCCTCCCGAGCTTAATTAGCGTTGACTGAGTTTTGGCCAGTTCTTCTACAACCAGTCCAATCACCATACGAGAAATGACAATCCAACGGTCATTGGTGCGACACGCTGAATTCAATGACGCGGCTTTGATTGGAGTCGTTTTAATTTATTCGGGAGAGTTCATTTCCTTCAATGATTTCCCTAGACGTTTCCTTGCAGTAGAAACTCCGCCTCGCTTGCCTTTCGACTTAGCGGTTGACGAACCCAAGAAGCTTACCATTTTCTCGTTGAGTTCATCCGATTCCGGTGGCGAGCCGATCTGCTCCATCGCATCGCTAAAACCCAGTAGGACGGATTGCCTAACACCATCTCGCAGCCACTCGAAGAAATTGACATTCATTTCTCGAACCCAATTTTCGCTCCATCCATTTCAACGTTTACCGTCGCGGACAAAACTCGTTCTATTCAAAGCCCAAACCAAAGCGTCACACAATTGCGTGTGTTCGTGCTGTGATACCACGAGTACCTACGCTCGTGCACGACCGATTCGTTGGTTGTAGGAACAAATCAACAGAGACGTCTAGAGTGATCTCGAACACAAAAGCCCACTGTCAAACGACCGAATCGAAACGGGGCTTGGAGACATGCCATCGCTACACTGCAAACTAGCAGCTAAAAAACCAGCGATGGTGCTAGGAATGCACAAAAGGTGAGTGACAGGCCATCACTGCCACGGCCAATCCATGAACTGAACGATGCAAGGATTAACAACGCAATGGACTGCGTGGATAACGCGTCCGGAAGGTGGCGGTTAACCCAACCAACCTTTTTTATCAAAGCTTGCCAAAGCCTTTTCTTCACCGGCCTGAATATCGAATAGCTTGTTCAACTTGGTGATTTTAAAGACTTCCATGACGTTTGAAGAAACCTCACAAAACTTCAAGGTCACACCCTTCGCTTTGCAGGTTTTATTGAGCGTGACCAACTTGGTGATCATCGCAGATGACATGAAAGACACGCCCTTGAAGTTGAGCAACATCTTCTGATTCGCCGCTGTAGAAACCGCATCCAGTAGTTCCTTACCGACCTGCTCGATGCGTTGGGTGTCCAAGATTTTGCTATCGGTGAAACCAGCGACAAGAATCTCGCCACTAAATTGAGTCGTAATCGCAGCCATAAATTTTGGTTCCAAGTTCAATTGAGAGAAGCAAAGCGGCATCAAGCCGGCGTCGCGACGGTCACAGGGTATCAGGGATCCCAGCAGAAATCAATTCAATCCGATCCGACCCGTACACGGCGATCCGACCCGTACATGGCGACATCCAGAGATTTGAAATCATCGTGATGCTTCCAGGCCATCATGCTCTAAGGATCAATTCGGTCCAGTTCATCCATTAAAGCATCCAAATCTAGCTTATTTTTTGGGTTTGAGTCGCCGGTGACTCGATAATTTTTGGGTGACTGCACGTTAATTTCTCGCCCGGAAACCGACAACGGACTACCGTTTTGCCCCTTCCTGCCTGAACCCCCCAGACCAGAGTCTCCGCTTTCAGTCGCGGCACCCCTAGGTA
>JADHOA010000279.1 GCA_016779185.1 Rubripirellula sp. | reverse complement strand
CATCAGAACTAGGTTGTTGTTGTTGTTGTTGTTGTTGTTGTTGTTGTTGTTGTTGTTGTTGTTGTTGTTGTTGAAGCAGTTTTGCGGCCAATTCCAGGTTGTATCGGGCATCGCGATCGTCGGGTCGTACTTTCAAAACAGAACGAAAGTCGTTGATGGCAGAACTCAGGCGCTGTTGAGCCTTGTTTGCGGTTTCTGCAGCCGCCGAGGCATCAGTCGCCTGTGCGATAATGCGCAAAGCCTCCGAGTATTTTGCATTTCCTAGGTTGTATCTCGCATCCGTCGCAAGGCGATTGTCGAGGGAGGTGGCAGCACGAAGGAACGATTCGATTGCCATCTCGAACTCTTGGCGACGATACTGGGCAGTTCCAAGTAGGTAAGCATCTCGAGGTGAAAGCCGGTTGAGTGATTCGGATTCATAGAGGAGGGTGACCGCATCGAAGTCGCCATCCCCTAGCTTTGCCTCCGCCAGCGATTGTCGTTCTGCGGGCGATAGCGTTTCCTTCGGTCGGTCGAGGTGATCGGTTGAGTCACTCGACACGGTTTGTGGGCCGCCGGTTTTGATTGCGTGTGGCCTTTGGGGCGATTCGGTTGGCGTTGTGCCTGTTAAAGCCGTATCGGATTTCTGCATTGCTCCGGTTTGCCATTGCATGCCTAACCACAGTGAGGCAAGGACGACCAAGACGATCCGTTGACGCTGATGCTTCATGATGTGCACGCAGAGACTCGGGTTGAGGACGCAGCGTTAATAACGAACTATTGGATAACTATAGCACTTTCGACAATTTGGTTCATCGGATTGCGTTCCTCGTGTGTCAAGATAGGACGCCTGGCCGTTCGAGAGATGGTTCAAGTGCCTCGACGATTCCCAAACCATCTGATTTGCATCCGTTCGCAGTAATGAAATCCTTGTTCTTCGCACCATGGTTTAAGCCAGTAGTTGGCTCGGTTCAATGCCTCGTTCGTGCTGCCTTGGGGCATGACCCAAACTTTGGATTCTTCGGCGTGGATTGCCTTCAGGAATTCAAGAAGTTCAGGGTAGTCGCGATCAGAGTCGACAACAAACTTTAGCTGGTAGTCGGCGGATTGTCGGATGAGTTTCCGTATGATCTGCAGTTGCATTCGCTCCTGTTGATGCCTTTGGTGCCATTGGGGGTGGCGTCTCGCATCGGGGGCGCTGCTCGCAAATTTTGGACTGATTGACATCAAATCCACATCAATTTCTCGGTGCACCGTTCCGGCGGTCTCAATGGTGATGTGGAACCCCTCTTGTCGGAGGCGTTTGGCAAGACTCGTCGTGCTGAGGGGCAGCATTGGTTCGCCACCGGTTAGTACCACGTGCTGGGTGCCTGATACCTTAGCCTGCTCGACGAGTTGCTCGATCTCGACCTGCTCCCCCTTTGGCTCCCAGGATGCGTAGGGGGTATCGCAAAACCAGCAGCGAAGGTTGCATCCGGTGGTTCGGATAAAAAAACTGGGAGTACCGGTTAGGATTCCTTCCCCTTGCCGGCTTATAAAGGTTTCCGAGACGCGCAGGCGACCCCTAGCCGTCTTTGACGAGCCATGCGAAACTTGATTTTTTGCCGATGGAGTTAACAAATTGAGCGACTCAGAATCATTCAGAGACATGCTGGAGATCTTCGATAATCCCAGTCCTTCTCGACGTTTTACGATTGTGCACCACTGCCCAGAATTTACTTCCGTTTGTCCAAAGACGGGACAGCCTGACTACGGAAAAATTATTTTCACCTACGTCCCCGATAAGGTGTGTGTTGAGCTGAAAAGTCTCAAAATGTACCTGCAGCGGTTCAGGAATGAAGGGATTTTTTACGAGGCGGTGACCAATCGCATCATGGACGACTTTCTCGCCGTGGTAAAGCCACTTCAGGCGACCGTGGAAAGTCAGTGGACGCCTAGAGGCGGACTGCATAGCAACATCGTGGTCGAATATCCAGAAAAAGGCTAGAGGACGTCTGCGATCGCTGAAAGATAGCGTTACGCTTCGGTCGTCGCGACTCCATTCACACGGTATGCTGTGCACTGTGTCCGAGCGGAGTTATTTGCGTCACGGTGGTTGTTGGGTCTCGACTGATTCTGGTCCCTGTGGGGATTGACCGGGTGATCCCAAGCAAACAACCCACTGAAATTGTTTTGGCAACAAAACTCTGGTCCCTTGGCGACGATTCAGTACAAGATGCTGAATCGGTTTTCCGAAATCTGTTATCCCGTGCCGTCAAGTTTTGGGAAACGCAAAAAACTTGGTCGCTGAACTGATAAACCTCCTCTTTTAAACAACGAGAACAGATGTCCATTCCCGTTATCCTTAGTGGCTTTGCCGACGAAGCAGCGAACGAAAAACTTGCAGTGCAGCAGTATTCCGCCTTCGCAGCCCTTGGTCTGAAATACTACTCCATCCGCTTTATTGATGCAGGTGAAGGGATCAAGAATGTGATGCAGTTGTCAGACGCTGAGATACAGCACTTGGTAAAAATGCAATCGGATTATGGTCTGAAAGTCAGTAGCATCGGATCACCGATTGGTAAGGTGAAATTGCTGGACGTTGATGATGGAACCGCAAACCGTTTTGTGCCATTCGAACAATATTTGGCAGAAGACGTGGCGACAGCATGCGATCGCGCAGAAGCCTTTGGTGCAAAGTTGATCCGCGGGTTTGCATTTTATCATCCCAAGGGAACCAATCCAGAGGACCACTTGAATCAAGTTAGCGATCAGCTCGGTCAGATCGCGGAGCATTGTGACAAGCGTGGTCTAACATTCGGTCTTGAGGTCGAAGCAAATCTTGTCGGCCAAACGGGTGATCTGTTGGCGAAAATTGCAGAGCAGGTGAACCATCCGGCTATGCTAACCATTTTTGATGCTGCCAACATTGTGACGCAAGGTTTCACCGCTGACGAAACCTACGCTCAGTATCTGGCAATGAAGCCGAGTCTCGGCTGGATGCATATCAAAGACTATCATGACCCTTCGCCCACTGGCCGCATCGAGCATGTGGATGAAGCAAGTCTTAGCAACTTTGTTCCGGCAGACATCGGTGATAGTGGGCATGAGGCAATTCTTCGAGAGTTCAGAGATTTCTTGCCTGAATTGCAGCACCGTATGACGTCTCGCGGAGCGGATGGTGTTTTCTTGGATCTTGAACCACATGTTAAAGGTGGTGGGCAGTTTGGAGGCTTTAGCGGACCCGATGGCTTCGGTGTTGCTCTGCGTGGTCTTTGCCGTGTCCTAGATTATGTTGGTATTCCTTACGATTTAAGGTCATTTGCTGACATCAAGGCCTAGCTTTTGCCTGCGAGCGGTTGAAGGTTCCCCGCGTCGAATCATGTGAGATGACGTTGTCCACTTGGCCGATGCCGTCATCGTTTGGATATTCCCGAAGTTGAGAGCGTCGTCTGATGCCAGCTGATTCCGATGATCGTTTAACCAAACTCGAAGTTCAGTTATCTCACACGCAGCGAGTGGTGGAGCAACTCAATGAGGTTGTCACCGAGCAGTCGCGTCAACTGGATCGAGTCATGCGTTTGGTCACAAGATTTGAATCGAAATTAGACGATTTCAAATACAAGATCGAGGAAAAGAGAGATCTCCTTGATGATAAGCCGCCCCATTATTGAGCCGCCCGATGATAAGCCGCCCGATGATAAGCCGCCCGATGATAAGCCGCCCGATGATAAGCCGTTGGGAATCAGAATCGGCGGCTAGCGATTGAATCCGACCGCCGGTAAGGCAATCAGCCGTCACCTCGGGATGCGGGTCCGAGCCAGCGATGAGTTGTCCGTTCATCGAAGCCCCGTGGTGCGTGCTCATTTTCGGTGCTCGGCCTTTGCCTAGTAACCAATTCCTAGTCGGAACATGAACGCGTTGTCAGGATCAAAGTTATCCGCTTGTTGGGTGTGATAAAGTACTTCGCGGTTAAATACATAGCCAATCTCGGCGAATCCAGATCGTCTGCCGGCGGCAAGTGCATTCGATGGCCCCCATTCAAATCCAGCGATTGCCCGTAAGTCGTTGATGTCGACCGATTCTTCGATACCGCTGTCTCGAGTGATCGTCCAATTACCACCGCCATAATCGCCGGTCAGGTACCACCACAAATCGTAGGTACCAAGGGTGCGATAGTATCTCGCGTATTTGGGCTTGGGGAAGTAGAGATCGATTCGAGTGTAAGGGTCTGGTCGGTAGAGCAGTCCGACGGCAGGGATTAATTTGAGCTCATCGCGATTCACGTAGTAGACCCCGCCCTTAAAGGATGTGACCGGAGTGAGACGAAAGTTCAGGAGTGCGCGACCTCGCACGCGGAAACTACGATCGGTATACGTATCAAAGTCTGAGAATACTCCGAGACGTAGGCCAAAGTCGGTGCTGACCATTTTGTTCGGGTCGGATTCCCACCCGAGATCCACAAAGGCATCAAATACCTTAGACGGCAAATCGGACGTCGTGGTGACTCCATCAGGGCCATCCCAAAGGTGGAGTGAAAAGGAAGGGATCACGTAAAGCGGCTGGTTCAGATTAAGGAAATTTGGAAATGCGAAAGCAAGCGAAGCATCCAAATCATTCATTCCAAGATGTTCGGGTTTGCTGCCAGGACTGACGTAGGTGTAGCGAAAGCGAAGGCCTTGTAACCGTCTGTTGTCGTTGTAGCTAGTCGATGGGTTTTGTAAGAACCCGCCTGAGTAGGCTGACCCAAGTCCATCGGGAAATAGCGAGTTAGGACTGTTCTGTGGGTAGATCGAGTTTGGGTAGGTTGACGGCCCATACGGGTTTGGTTGGTTCAGTGGAGAAGCTGCAGCGCCGGCGGGTCCATAAACGGATGGGTTGTCTAGTGTTCGATTGTTTCCATAGGCTGCGGTGGATGCAGCGGGTAATGAGAATAGCCCAAAGAGTCCGCCGCGATTTCCTTGAAGGAGTGTGTTGCTGGGCTGCGTCGGGTTGGCATTGGACTGCCCGGATGGTGAGGGAGTGCCGATCGCGCTGTTGGATGGATTGCTCTGAAAACTTGGCGCTGCCCCCATACTCAGGCCCGATGCGCCCGAATTGGGCGTTGTGAACCCGCCATTGGGTAGTGTTTGTGGGTTTCCAAAGGTGGTCGAGGAGGATCCAATCGGTGGCACGGTCCCTTGACCGTTGATCGCGTATGGGTCAAACGCGCCAGAGGGATTCCCCAAATTTGGCCCATTGCCAAAGGCTCCGCCATTAACACTGGGAAATGGGTTGCTGGATTGAATAGGGGTGAGGTTGGTCTGCGGCGTCGTGGTCGATGGATTAGATGGGGGTGTTGTCGAGCCGCTATTGAAGTCGCTAGCACCAGCAGTGGGTGAATTGGGAGTAAAAGATAACTGCGACAGAGCTGGTGGTCCGTTCAGTAGGGTCAAAAGTATCCCTATCGTGCGGATGGACCGCACGGACCGGATGAAAAAAGGTTTGAGTTGCAATGCTGGCATAGCTCTCAACGCGATTCGACTGGAACTTGGCGAGCCTTTTTCTATTTGAGGCCTCGACGTACTTCTTCACTAACGAGAGAAATCGCTATTGGTCAAGGCGAATCATCGTATGCTGCGATAGCGTGCTGCCGTTGCCGCAAGGGTCGCCGAACCTTAGATTTCAATAACCATCGCTTTTTGGGTGAGTTTTAGCTGGCAACGGTTCTGGAAGTTTTTTTGATAAATTTCTCAACTGGTTATGTTTTGTCTAAAGTTTGTCCGGAAATATGCTTTTGCTGTCATTGTGAGTTCGGTTCTGTGATTTTTGGTTCCAACGTCGATTTCGTTTTGCGAAGGCAACCCACTGCGTGCTAGCTTTCAGCGACTCGGTGCGAGTTTTTGATTCTGTTTTTCTTTTGAACGTTTTCGTGTCACCTAGGTATTTTCATGGAAGACCACAACGTCGCGCAGGTTGCCGCTTACCTTCACGTGACTCCGGCACAGATCATCAAGATGGCATCGCGAGGGTTATTGCCGGGTCGACGCGTTGGCGGTGACTGGGTTTTTAATGAGGCCGAGATACATCACTGGCTCGAGGAGAAGATCGGTGCTAGTGATTCCGAAGAGCTCTACAAG
>JADHOA010000278.1 GCA_016779185.1 Rubripirellula sp. | reverse complement strand
TGAAAGCAGGGCTTGAGGGTCTCGCCTCAGGACTCGCTGATGGCGAAGCGATGAAAGCCGCTTTGGTACTTGCAAAAGTAGCTTTGAAAAAGGGTGATATTCAGGCAGCGTACGATGCTTTGGAGAACGAGAATTATGGTCCTGTGCCGTTGCTGGAGCGGCAGGGTTCACCCGACCCAAATTTCCCAGCAGAACTTTACAGTGTCCAGCTGCAGGTTTTAGTGCAACGGATGACTGCTGAGGGTGAGGATACCACCGCGATTCTGAATCGAGCGACCGCGGTAATGGAAAAGCTGAGAGATAGCATCCAGGGACCTGATTCGCAGGAACAACTTACCCGGATCTTTATTCTCATGGCGAGGGATATTCGCGATCAATTAGCCACCGCCAGCCCAGGGCAGAAGGCAAAGCTAATCGAAGCATTTAGGGTCTTTCTGGATCGCATTGTTGGAACCACCAAGGATGTCGCAACACTTCAGTGGGTGGGGCAGACACTCATGGACCTGGCCGAGGCATCGATGGCCACAACCGGTTCTCAGCCGAATTCACTTGCCAGCAGCCTACTGGCCTCTGCCAGTAACACTTTTAAAAGCCTGATGGAACAGGATGGTGGCGATACGCCGGTGATTCGATTCCAACAGGGTAAGGCGCTCCGCCTGATGGGTGAGTACGCTGAGGCATTGAATGTTCTTGAGGGTCTGCTAAAGGAGAAATCTTCAATGCTTGATGCTCAAATCGAAGCAGCACTGGCCTACGAGGAGTGGGCATCTAAGGCACCTCCCGCAGTTCAATCTCGTGTCTATCAGGCTGCTTTGGCTGGAGCTCGCCCGGACAGTAATAAAAAGAATGTGATTTGGGGTTGGGGTAAGATTTCGCAGGAAACCAGTCGTAATCCTCGCTTTCAAGATCGTTTCTTCGATGCTCGGTACCACGTGGCTCTCTGTAGGTTCTTAGCAGGCAAAGCGGAGAAAGATGCCGCGAATAAAAAGTTACTCATTGAGAAGTCTGTCACGGACATCACTCGGGTTGCAGCGCTCTACCCAGAGCTGGGTGGTAACATGCAACGAAAAAAGTTTGATTCGCTCCTCAAGCTGATTCAAAAGGAACTTGGGCAGCCGCCCGTTGGGCTACCGTAGTGCAAGGTATGATCTGCGAGTAAAAAGCAATCGAATCTTGATTCGATAATCATCGAAGCGTGCATTAACCATTTGTTTACCTATAAATCTTTGACGATTCCCGTTTGAAACTGAAACTGAAAAGATCGACACTCATGAAATTGCTCTCGAAACCAATCTCGGGCATCCTCGCTACTTTGGTCGTTTTGTTAATGGTGAATCCAGCGTTCGCGCAGCTGGATCGTGTCTATGACAAGGCCGAGGATAATGTGAGCGGTACGATTGTGAGCGTTACAAAAGATGGCGTTTCACTCAAGCGAGGTGATAACACACAGGAGTTTGAAGCTGGTCAAATCCTCAAAATTCTTTTTGAGGGAGATCCACCAGCGTTGACCAAGGGTCGAGAATTCGCACTCGATGGCCAGTACGATCAGGCGTTGTCTGAGTTAAAAACCATCTCGCTTGATTCATTGCCGCGTGATGTGAACAAGGCGGATACTGCATACTACTTGGCCTACTGTGAAGCAAAGTTAGCGTTGGCCGGAAAAGGTGCGAAGGATGAGGCCGTGCGGAAATTGCTCGCGTTCGCCAATGCCTATCAGCAGTCATGGCATTTCTATGAAGCGGCGAGACTATTAGGTGATCTTGCTCTGGCGCTGAATAATGCCGATGAGGCTTTGAAGTATTACAAGTCTCTGATGAATGCGCCCTCCGCGAACACCAAGATCGAGTCGGTCTACCTGCAAGGTTTGGTCAATCTCAAAAAGCAAGAGTCGGATGCCGCTGCCACTGAATTTGAAAAAGTAATTGGCTTAAAAGCTCAGTCGTCTGAGGTGGCCCGATTGCAAGTGCTTGCTAAAGCAGGCAAAGCCCTCGCGTTGGCCCAAAGCAGTAAGGGTGAAGAAAGTTTGCAGCTTACCAATCAATTGATCGGTGAGTTGAACCCAGCCGACGTCGAGATGGCAGCAAGAATCTACAACGCCCAGGGTGCCGGGTACGAGGCAAAAGGTGACACCGAGGGTGCTATTCTCTCTTACCTTCACACGCACTTAATGTTTTCATTGCAACCGGATGCCCATGCTGAGGCCTTGCAACGCTTGGTCGAGTTGTGGCCGCAAGTGGGAAAGCCGGAAAGAGCTGCTGAAGCGAGACAAGAATTACAGCAGCGATACCCCGGCTTTTGACCGATTGCCGATCCGTGGGATAGGGGGTTGGTTCATCACGGCATCTTGGCTGCCACGTTAACTCGGGGGTTGATCAGGGTAAACGGCCGAGAGAGTCGGCAAATAAAAACACTTATTCCTCACGATCATCCCATTCCCACCGCGGATATGCGGCTCGTGCATATGCTAAATTAATTCAGTTCACCGCGACTGTCAGGGAGACGAGTATCTCCTTAGGCATCCACTTGTCCTTCCTTTTCTTACCGGAGAGCTTCGTTAATGATCGACGCTTGCGGCTCATTTGCTTTTTCTCGTGCCAACCCGCTGACCAGCACCAATGGTGAGAATAAGGGCGGGCTTCGTTGGTATCACTGTTTTCTGATCGCAGTTTTTGCGTTCAGCTTGACCCTGATTGATGTTTCTAATGTTCGTGCGCAAGATGCGGCGCAGGATGAGTTTGCCGAATTTGCCGAGGATGCTGGAGCGGCTGAGGCAGCACCCGCTGGGGACGCAGAAGCTGCTCCTGCCGCAGATGCACCTGCGGATGCTGCAGGAGGTGGTGGGGCGAAAAATAGTTCCTTGCTCGGGTGGGTTTACCAGTCTCTCGGTGTTGGTTATCTGGTTGTCTTCTTGGCGCTCTCGATCAGTCTTGTGTCACTCTTCGTGATGAACATGCTCGCTGCTCGGCGTGACACGCTGTGCCCCCAAGAATTGGTAGATGCGTTTGAAGAAAAGCTGAATGAGAAAGATTTTCAGTCTGCATACGACTTAGCAAGAACGGATGAATCGGTACTGGGTCAAGTGCTCTCGGCAGGGCTTGCCAAACTTTCTAGAGGTTACAGCAAAGCACTAGAGGGTATGCAAGAAGTAGGCGAAGAAGAGAGCATGAAACTAGAGCATCGTCTCAGCTACATGGCTCTCATAGGAAATCTGAGTCCAATGATTGGTTTGTTCGGTACGGTTCATGGGATGATCTCATCCTTCCAGGTGATTGCGGTGAGTGGAGCGACCCCCAAGCCGGCTGAACTAGCGGAGGGGATTTCGACCGCGCTCTTTACGACTTTGATTGGTCTCGCGGTCGCAATTCCCGCGATTGCAGCATACAACCTCCTTCGGAACCGTGTCACTCGATTGTTGCTAGAGGTTGGAGTGACCAGCGAAAATCTCATGAGTCGCTTTGAGGATGTGCAGCCGCAAGGGGCAAAGAAGTAAATGAGAGTAAAGTCGAAGAAGGTCGATTTGGCTGAAGGTGATCTGACGCCAATGATTGACATGGCGTTTCAGCTGATTGCGTTCTTTATGGTGCTGATCAATTTTGCTCAGACAGAGTCGAACGATCGAGTGAAGCTGCCTAGCAGTCAATTGGTCAAACCTCCCGAGGCTCCGTTGGAGTTTCCCATCATCTTGCATGTTGCAAAGGATGGTGAGATTTTCCTTGGTGGTGATAGTTTCACCGCTGAGACTTTACGCGTAGGTTTGAATAACGAGATTGCAGTGATTAAAGCCGAAGGTAAGTCGGTCAAGGATGCGAATGTTGTGATTCGAGCCCATAAAGATACTGCTGCAGGCGACGTGCAAGAGGTGATTCGAGTTGCCCAAGAGGTGAATCTGGAAAACTTTGCACTTCGTGTGAAGGAGGATCGTTCGTGAAAATAAGAAATCGCGAAGAGGGTCAGGAAACACAGCTAAACATGACCAGCATGATCGACATTGTCTTTCTACTGCTGATCTTTTTCGTCATGACTTTCAAAATCGTCGAGCTGGAGGGTGACTTTAGCGTCAGGATGCCGCTGGCTGGTAACGATTCGGTGGCGATGGATTCCACTGAGTTGCCCATCAAGCTTCGAATGCGGGCTGACGAATTGGGCCGTTTAACTTCTTTATCCCTGAATGAGATTGATCTCGGGCAAGATTTCGATCAATTGCGGGGCAACGTGATTTCTCTAATCGGTACCACGACTCCCGTCGAGGGAGATGATGGACCCGAGATTGAAATTGATACGGATTACAACTTGCGATACGAATATGTGATTCGAGCAATCACAGCGGTCAGTGGATATAAAGATGGCAATGAAGTCGTTAAGTTGATCGAGAAAATTAAGTTTGCAAAGCCACGACGATAAACAGTGATATTGCTTCTCGATAATTACGATTCCTTTGTCCACAACCTCGCACGCTATTTGCGCCGGCTCGGTTGTACAACCAAGGTGGTTCGTAGTGACCAAGTGGACGTATCATCCTGCCTCGCCCTGAATCCTGATGCTGTCGTAATTTCTCCTGGTCCAAAAGGTCCACTTGAGACAGGGTGTTGCATCGAAGTCGTTAGGCAGATGCCCAGGACCTGCCCTATTCTAGGAGTATGTTTGGGTCACCAGACGATCGCAGCCGCTTACGGAGCGACAGTCGCCAGATGCGCTCCGATGCATGGTATGTCGAGTGCTGTCACTCATTATGGACAGGGTATCTTTCAAGGTGTCCCGTCACCAATGATGGTGGGTAGGTATCATTCACTTGCTGTGCTGCACAAGGATTTGCCCAGTTGTCTGGAAGTTACCGGTGTTGCGGAAGACGGTATGATCATGGGGCTCCGACACCGCGAACGGCCGGTCTTTGGCGTTCAATTTCACCCAGAATCAGTTCTCACTGAGCAAGGTTCCGCTATTTTGCAAAACTTCATCTCGATGGTCACCGTTTCGGAACCGTCTGGAACTCAGGAAATTCTTTCCACGGAATGCGAACTGATTGAACCATCGAGATCAATTGCTCGAAAGGCATGTTCGTGATTCTGGAAGCGATCGTCACAACTGTTGATCAACAGGGAAATGTGAATTTGGCTCCGATGGGTCCAATCTGCTTGGGTGACATCTCGAGTTTAGTCGATACGAATCTTGATCCACGTTCCAGTTGGCATTCGAGTTGCGATAATCCGGCAACCCAATCACAGGGTTCATCAGCAATTAGCGGCAATAATCGGCATGTAGCGACATGCTCGGAGGGTATTGGTCGCACTGCACTACGGGTAAGACCTGATGAAACTAATGGGGGTCAGGAAGCGTCAAAAAGTTGTCCCGAAATCGGATTCGTTTTAAAGCCTTTTAAGACATCGAGGACATACGCCAATTTATTGGAGAATCCTTTTGCGACAATCCATATTACCGACAACGCACTTCTTTTTGCCGAGACGGCAGTATCAAACCTCTCGCTCGAAACCAAGCGTTCCCTGGTTTATCAGTTGAAAGAGACGTCGTGGTGGCCGCTGAAGGATTGTCACCGTTGGTTTGCGGTTGAGGTCAGTGAAATTCATCAGGATCCTCAGCGAGTGAGTATGGATTGCCGAGTGATATATAGTCGCACGGTTCGACCTTTTTTTGGCTTCAATCGTGCAAAACACGCGGTGATCGAGGCGGCAATCTTAGCGACAAGAACACAGTTTTTGCGAAAGCAAGACGTTCTTGCGGAGCTTGAACGATTGCAGCCCTTGGTGGATAAAACAGGTGGTTCCGACGAGTGTTCCGGGTTCGAACTACTCAAGACTACAATCCATGAGCAATATGCAAGACACTAAACAAGGCACGCTGGATGTTGATCGAGACCGGCGAAGGGTCGAGGTCCAGACGGGTTCGAGATTGCATTTTGGATTGCTCGATTCAGTTGAGCCGTTTGGTGGTCTTGGGGTGATGGTCCAGTCGCCGCAGACAAGGGTAACGGTTAGCGGTTCGAATGCATTCGTTTGTGAACCCGAATACCGTGAAAGATTCGAAGAGATTGCTAAAGGTGTTGTAGCATTGTTAGGCTGCGAGTCGCT
>JADHOA010000277.1 GCA_016779185.1 Rubripirellula sp. | reverse complement strand
ATGGATGCGATTCCGACTCCCATCTCTCGCATCACAAATGACACGATCAGCGTCCCGACGAAACATCCAACTACAGGTCCAACAAAGAGCACAACTCCTGCTCCCATGCTGGAAGCCTCTTCTAGGAAACTCCAGAAGCTTGTTCCGGTCAACAATCCAGCAGGAATACTTACGATAGCTCCCAAAAGAATTCCAGCTCTTGCTCCCGGTCGATTTCGTTGTCCCCATCCAGCGACCACCAGCGGTGACAAAAGCCCGATGCCGAAAGCCGCTAAAACGATATAGACGATGATTGACGGTATGGCCATGTTTTTACTTTCAGAAAATGCGTTATGGAGTCAGAGCGACTTCTTTAACTGAGAGCCCCAACCCTGGCAGGCGAAGCGCAAAAATTTCCAAACAAGCCTTGTTATGTCCTTTTCAACGTGAGTAAAAAAAGGTGGAAGTTGGTTTATCAGCGTGGTGGAAAGATCAAACTGCACTCTTTGCCAATGATCGATCATTTATCTTGAACGGGCAGTCCCAAAAACTTCTCGAATGAGACGTTTGCAGAAGCAAGTTTCTGCGATAGAGATCTTATTTGACGGTCAGCCGGGCTTGGATGTTCAGGTCGTCATTTTGACGAGACCGCGTTCACGCGACTCGAGTCGTGCGAGTGCTGGGTCGTCACAGGTCAAAAGCCCCACTCCGTTTCGCTAGGGGGGCACGATTTCTTCCGCCGTGATCTTGCCAAATACTCATACCCTTCTTGGTCGCCCGGATCAGGTCCCGCGATCAATCGACCTACAACCACCCAGTAAGTGCGAACGACTGAGGAATCACAAGCCCCGATGGAATATTCATTAGCAGTTTGCCCTTTGATATCTACCTCGAGAACGCCACCACAGATGATATAGTAATGAGATGACTTGGTTTGAAGAGATTACCGGTATTGACGAAGTGTCACCTGAACAAGTTCGGCGCGAACTCGCGATTGACCAAGATTGTATCGTTTGTCCGAACGGAAGCAGGATTGCGTTTGGTCTTCTAGAGAAACCAAGGCTATCTGAACTTCGGTCGGCTGTTGGGGCAATAGACGCACCTCGAGGCAAAGCAAGCATTCGCGAAGTCGTTGGTGATGTTCGGCAATTGCACGCGGATCCGGAGAATGCGAACGCTCTATTTCAGGTCGCTTCCCAATTCAACCTGCTCGAAATGACCGGTCCGTCGGTGACACCCGAGCGTGGTGTTGGCATCTACGAGCACGATCACACACAAGGCCCCACGTGCGCAATTGCTTGCGGAGCCGGCACGATCTACCGAAACTACTTCGCGCCCACCATTGATGCCAGTGGGCAAACTCTCATCGGACAATCCGCGAGACAGCAAATCGACTGCGCTGCCGACCTTGGAAACTCGCTAGGTAATTCGAATTACAAGTTATGGTCGATGGAGAACGGCTATCTGTTTCCGACGGATAAAGGACTCGAACAGATCACCACTTACTTGCAAGAAGCCAGTGACACCGAGGTCGATGACCTTATGGGTCAGCTGAGAATCGGCTTACAATGGAACGCGGAAGTCACGCTTCCGAACGCTGCGCATCGTGTTTCCCAGGCCTATTGTTCAGCACTGCCTGTCGCCTACGGAAGGCAGCCCCCTGAAGCTTGGAACGACTTCGCAAAACTGATTCTCGATTCCGCTTACGAGGCAACGATTTGTGCCGCGATCCTCAATGCGTCTCGAACAGGCGTTCATACCGTTTTTCTAACACTGCTCGGTGGTGGAGTATTCGGTAACCGTGACGAGTGGATCACCACAGCCATCGAACGGGCATTCACAAAATACTGTCACCACGATCTTGACATAGCCATCGTCTCTTACGGGACATCGAAGCCCGTGGTCTCTGACTTAGTTGCTCGATGTTCCGGCTGATCAATCCGCTGTGATCAATCCGCTGTGATCAATTGCCGTCAAACGATTTGATCGATGAAGCAGGCACTTGGAAGGTACTAAAAGTTGAGATAGTCGCTAGAGCAGCGTGAGTTCCCGATTCTTGTCTCACGGAACCATTCTCTACTAGTCAAACTCAGAACGCAGCTGGTGCTAAATGACTTGACGGAGATCCAAAGCCGGTGATGTGAGAATCATATGCTGCAAATACTTCATCTCGATCGCATCAATGACCACCCTATGGGCACTACAATCTCGGTTTTCATCTAACACGCAATCATCTGTCTCGGGGATCAAATTGAATCAAGAACGAGCGCATATGGAAGCCTTGTCTTGGCGGATACTTACCGAGACGGCGAGGAAAAGCCCTGAAAGGCTAAGGATCTACGAACTTCATTTCGGTGGAGGGCAATACGACGCTTTATCATTATTAACCAGCAGGCCTCAAGCGGTTATGTCCCACAACTGACGAATAAATCGGAGACTTTATCACACGAGCCGTTTCTCGCCGCAAGAAGAAAAGTGTGCCATCGGGTTGTAACGCACTGATCGCGGTAGGAACGACCCTCTCGGGCCACCCCCCGCACAGATCCGTACGTGAGTGTCTACCTCATACGGCTCCTGCGTTGAATCGAGCGTGAAAGTTGTCGGTCGGGTAGCCATGGAGGATCCGCGGTTCGGGAAGGTGATGACGGGTCAGGCGGTGCATACGTGACCAGTTCCAGCGATGGCGTTGCCGGCAGGCGCTTCGCCATGCTTTCGCGGTGAATCGTGAACCAGCCAGTCTGAATGACCTCCGTTTATTCCGCTTCGGTGCGCGGACGAGGTCGGCCTCGCCGACGTTCTTCTTCGCTAAGTTCCTTTCCTCGACGGACGCCGCAAAGGAATCAGCTTCCACGTTGTTCGCCCGCGTCGATCTTGCCATGGTACGATCGCTGCGGTGTTGCCTTCCCTTTGACAGGACAAGGTCGGCACACGAAAGGGAGGATTTCGGAGCTCGATAGCTGGCCTACGCATCCAACAGCCCCAATCAGCTTTTTGATATTGCGGTTGTTAGGCGCACCGACCTTGACTACGAATCTGTATAAGTCTGATTCAATTGCAGCCTCAACATAGGCTTGCTTGTTCTTCTTACTGCTTATTACGAAGGTACTTGCCAAGGGCACATGCACGTGAGAGAACGCAGGATTAGGACATCTCACTGTCCTCGCCCAAATCCAAACGATATCCAACGCCGCACAAACGACGGTCGGCAAACTATTCGTTTTCCAACAACCAGAGCCGCACTCCCGCGTATGTCTCGCACGCAACGAGGTTGTATTCGAGTGCGACCCAAAACCACTGCCAAAATATGCCCCACTCGATTACCCCTTACCCTTACGCTTAAAGCATTTTGTCCAAACACACATTGACATTATCATCGCAAACATGATGACGCTCGCTGGCTCTGGAACCACCTCCGGGTCGGTCACCGATACTATGTCGGTCACCGATACTATCGTTTCGCTCCCCGCAGGAGTCGAGGTTCTTTGTACATGAACTCCGACAGGAGTCATGTGACCATTCGCATCGACTAGCGGTGCATTGATCAGATCAGTTTCGTCAAAGCTCGTATCCGAAGAGTACAGTTCAAACTTCAATGGATCCAAAACCGGAGTGCCGTTGTCGAAGTGAACAACGTAATCCCACCGCAAATGCCCAAGACCGGCAATTGAAGCGTCCTCCAATACAGTGAAGTCCGCTCCGCCAAACGAAGTTGGATCAATCGAAATTATTCCGTTAAACGATTCATGGACAGACAATCCAAGCTGATGGATGTCTGCCCCATCGAGTATGCCAGTTAGGTCAATCTCAAAAGCGACTCGCCCTGGAATAACATCGGCAAATGTAATCGTGCCGTAGAGCGATGCGTTTACATCACCGTCCGTTTCCTGGTTCAGTTTCCAGCTTCTCATCACACCCATCACAATCCCTTTTTTTTGTGTTTTTCTAGTTTCTGTGCCTGCAGCTTTGATTCGTCCACTGACTCGACAAACGCCATGACCTTACGGGTCCCTTGTGTGAGGCCTCGTAACCTCGTCCACTAAGTCAGTTGTTGTTCATTCGATGCTGAGGATCTGAAGCCGCGACAACCACGATTGCCGAAGCAACCGATGCCGATACTTGTTCCACCGATGAATGGATAGACGTAGCCTCGATAGTTTCTGCGACAGCCATACTGGCTCCGGTAGCGATAGCCGTAGCCGCCCAAGTTTCCGTAGCCAACCGAGTAGCTTGGATACGGGCTGATAGTCGTAACGCGGTATCCAGGGTTGGCGACCATGTAGACGCGGTTCACGGGATAGTTAACGTACTGCGATGTTTGTGTGTAACTGCCGCTATGTTGTCTGCAGTGGCGGCGGCCGTGAGCTTCGGCTTCGTTTGTGTCAAGCAATAAGCTCGATGTCGCGACGATCGCGGCAAGGATCCCTAAGTTCTTAGTCATCATCGTTATCTTCCAAGCGAAGAGTGTGTGCCGTCGCAGCACCGAAGTTGGTCCTGCTCTAGAAATCTAGGATCGAGCTGGAGGCGTTGGCATCGAGTAAAGACTGAAAACGCCGCGGCGGATTCGACCAAGACGAATTCGACTGGTGTTAAAGGTGGTCGAACCCGCCAGGTTGCTATCGGTGATGTCTCGATACTGGCTGTCGTCGCAGCGCCTAACAATGACCCCGATCAACGACTTCGCGATGTCATGGCGAAAGACCATCACGGAGGAGCAGCATCTCACGAATAGGGTTCAGTCCATGTCCAAGGACAACTCTGCCGTCGCCGTCTTTCAATCACACAACAAGGCCGAAGAATCTGTGCGGGAATTGCAAAAGAGCGGCTTCTAAATGACGAAGCTTTCGATCGTCGGCAAGTCCTACCACACCGACGAACATGTCGTCGGTTATTACAACGCAGGTGATCGGATGATGTTCTGGGGCAAGGCGGGCGCGATTTGGGGCGGGTTCTGGTCGCTACTTTTCGGCTCGGCGCTTTTTGCAATTTCTGGACTCGGTCCGATTCTCGTTACCGGCCCGCTGGTCGCGTGGATTATCGATGTGCTCGAAGTTGAGGCGGTGGTCGGTGGCAAGAGTCGAATCTTTAAAGCCGATCCACTAGGCTTTCAGTGTGCTGGTTCCTTTGAGCCATTCCATCTTGAGCGTTAGCAAAAAATTCTGGCAGCACACCAATGTCTCCCCTGGCCAGCAAAGTGCCGATTGCACCGAAGGATTTGGAAGCAGTTTTTTCAGATCTTCAAACTTCTTGCCCAGCCAAGAGAGTGCCTGTGACCCAACGTCTGTGGAATAGACCAAGTAGGTGCCAAGGCCAACGACCCCGGCCAGCACTAAACCAAGTGATGAGAGGATTGCACCGAGTAGACTGCCGACCAGTCCAATCGCACCGATCACCACACTAAACAGCTTGCCAAGACCGCCCACAGCGATTCCCAAAGCACTGAGCGCCCCACCGATCACAAACAGTGCAGCACCTGCGACCATCACTGTGATCGCAAACTTCGCCGCATATCAAACCATCTCCTGATTCTTTTCGACCCATTTGATCAGTCCCGAAAACGCATCAGAGACAACCTGCGTCATGCGTTTGAGTGGATCATCAAGTGATTCACCGATCACTAACCACGGGTTCGTTATCTGTGGCAAGAGAACACCCAAAACCAGGGATAAATCAGAGTACTATCAAAAAGCGCCTAATCTTTCGATCTCCTAACCGAAGACTGCGTCAGTCGGACTTGCTCTCCGTGTCTACCCTCCGAAGAATGATCAGGTACTGTTTATCGCCCTCTCGAGAGATGAAATCCGTGGGTCGACGCCCGTCGACCGAGGCCGATTTACAGAGGACCAACTGTTCCTCGTCGAACTTATAGACCCATCTATCCATGAAATTGACTTTGCCCGTGGGGTCAAAAAACTCAGCCGAGCACTAAACGCTGCAAAAAGTCGACTTTCAAACGCTTGCCAGGCCTACATCTCGGCCGAACCGACATGCTGTCGTCGGCGGTAATCGTTCTGCGATCGCTCTAACCAGAACGCAGGCAAGCTCCGATTGCTTTCACGCTTGCCCACGCAGGTTTACATTTCGTTACGCACCAATGGGTCTCTCGGATTTGCCGAATCCCTGAGACGCCGATG
>JADHOA010000276.1 GCA_016779185.1 Rubripirellula sp. | reverse complement strand
AAGCCGGTCCGCGTTTTCGATGGAATGGCTTTTCTGATACGACCGTGATTTCATCTACAGTTGATGGATCAGAAATTCGACCGTGGCAGGTGCAGGGAACCAGTGTTGAGACCGAGTTGCCGGGCAGCAAGCTGATTCGGTCCGGAAATCTCCCGGTGCGGTTGCTGCTAGACCTCAAACTCTCTTGGTCAAGAATTCCAGATTTCGTGATCTCGATCGCGCCTGAGCAATTTGCTGGTATGGATACTAACCGTATCAACGAAACGCCCGAAGGCGATGAGGCCAACGCGGTCACGGTCGGACAGGGACGCACGGATGGATTTCGGCTCGAGTGTGCCGGAAGTCAGCTTGCAATGATCGCGTCGCATGGCGGTTATGTTGATGTCCAAAAGATCGCTGATTTAGACGGTCGAAGCATGATCCGTTTACTTGTGTATTACGATCTTGAAAAAGGTTCGATGGAGGTGCTGTCTGCCGATGGTGAAACCGTTGGTAGGCTTCAATTACCAGAATCGGTAGAACTTGGACCGTTATTTAAGACGTCGACGCCCCAACCGAGTGTAGAAAACGCTGCGACGGTTGCGGGTAACATTGAAGTTGAGAATCTTGCCCAATCTCTAGTCATCGAAAAGCTGGAACTGACACATTGGCAAGGCGGAATTGCGAGTCGACCACAAGTCGGGAATGTTGAAGATTTATCAATCTTTATCTTCCAAGATGTTGGTCGGATCGAAGGTAGGGTGACCGGTCTGGATGCGGCAGCAAAAACACTTAAGATTCAAAACGCGACGGGCAGCGATTTGATTCTTCCTTTGGCAAAACTGAGTGAGTTTCGCGGGATCTCAGATGGAGTCGCTGCCGCGGATAGCTCTTCGGTGATTCATCTTGCTGACGGTTCAGTTTTGTCGGGGGAAGTGACCAAGGTTGATGCGTCGAATTGGATGCTTGCCACTTCGGGGGCCGCTGGCGAACTTGCATTACCGCTGGGCTCGGTTCGCTCAATCGAAAATACCCGCCCCAGGGATAATGACGTGCAAGAGATGCCAGTCTTAGGAAGGATTGGCCGTATCGAGGTTGGCGGGAACGTGATGAGCGGTAGGCTTGTGCAAACCCAAGAAAGCCCCGATCCTACTGCACACGTTCTCGCATGGCATCCACTGCAAAGTCGCGTTGCTGCAAGGATCAGACGCGATTTTAGCGGACAGTTGCAGTTTAAAGATGAACCGGTTGCGGCGCAAAGTGACGCTGCCGCAGATCTGCTCGAACAACAAAAACTGCGAAATCAAAAGTTACGACGTGGGCTGAATTTTGGCGAGTTATTTCTTCAGCGAACGGATCTTTCCAAGCAAGCTTCGGTTAGTCGCGAATCGCATCTGCTTCATTTTCGGTCGGGTGATATTCTTCGGTGTCGAGTTGAATCTGCAAGTGGGCAATCTCTGACGATTAGTTACAAGTTGAGTGAAAAACGGGTCATTGATTCTCGTCTGGTCAAAGCGATCGAGTTTGTGTCGAACTCACCCCCGCCAAACCTCGAGGCAGCCAAGAAGGAGCGGCTTTTAACCGTTCCGCGATTACAAAAGTCTGAGCCGCCTTCACATTTATTGTGTTCACACAACGGTGATTTTTTGCGATGCCAATTCGTCGGCATGCAGGACGATTTATTGACCGTGAAGGTGCAGTTAAACGAGTTGAAGATACCTCGAGAACGTATTGCTCAGATTATCTGGTTTCATCCTGATGAAATCGATGATTCAAGTGGGATGGCGAAGTCTGGCGTTACCATAGAGGAGCCTCAAGCTGGGGACCGTTTGACAATTAATGAACTGGGTTCCGACCAGCGGTCGAGTGACGATCGTGAGCTTGCATTCAAACAAGTGAATCGTTTTGAGGGGCTTGTGCAGGCTGTTTTGAATGATGGGAAAAGAACCACATTTATTCCGACGCAATTAATGGGAGATTGGCTTGCCGGTAGTAGTCGTTGGGAGGGTCCGTGCGAATTTGACATCGGCAGGGTCGATCAGATTTTATTCGGTGATCGTATTCAATCGGCGGTGGTGAACATTGCTTATAACCAGTGGCGACTGCAGTCGGCGGTTGAGCCATTGGTCAGTGCTGTCTTGAATGCAGATACGGGTGATGCCGCAAATCGGTCTCCGCTCATTGGTCAGACGGTACCTAATTTGAGCTTGATTACTTTGAGCGGCGAAAAACTGAAACTGTCGGAGTTTCGCGGACGGTGGTTATTGCTGGACTTTTGGACCACGTGGAGCGCTGCGAGTGTTAAATCGTTGGTAGGTCTTGAGAAGATTCGCGAGCAACTTGCGGCCTACGATCTCAGTTCGGTATCCATCAGCGTTGGTGAGGCGCCCGAGATGGTGAAAGCGTTTTTGGAGAAAAATCCAATGTCATCTGAAGTGACACTGGATTCGGAGGGAAAATTCGCGGAAGAGCTGGAAGTAACCGTTTTGCCACAAGTTGTTCTAGTGTCACCCGCAGGTACGATTGAGTCCGTACATTTCGGTGGCGGGCAAAAAATGCTCAGCATGGTTTTGAAGGATGTGCTAGCGAAACTGATGTCTCCTGATGGTTCTATGCCCCCCGCTGACGCTGAGTGAGGGTTGGGCTTGATTGAAGTTGTGGTCTGAGTCGTGATGACGCCTCCGTGTTTGCCTTTATCTAACGAAACGTTGCTTTCGTTCACGGAGACTTTGAGGGATTCCGTCCTCGGTTCAACTGACCCGCCCGTTTATGAAGGTATGGATTTGTTAAATGTTTGAGAAAATAGGCTCGTCGGAAAATACACGGTGGCCTGAAACAGTCTGAAATCCACCTTTCGGTGTTTTCGCGATTCCCTAGAATCTTAGCTGAAAACTAAGGTACTTCTTACTCGTTGCTACTGATTCTATGCCACGTTACAACCCCTCTGAGATCGAACCGTCATGGCAAGCACGTTGGGAGGCGGAAAAGACTTTCGCGACACCCGACCTTCCAGCAGGTAAGAAACGTTACGTTTTGGATATGTTCCCCTATCCAAGCGGCGATGGACTGCATGTCGGGCATCCCGAGGGATACACCGCGACCGACATCGTTTCCCGTTTTGCGAGAATGCGAGGCGAAACGGTCCTTCATCCGATGGGTTTTGACGCTTTCGGACTACCGGCCGAGGAACATGCCATCAAGACCGGCGAGCATCCTCGAGTTCAGACTCAGCGAAATATCGATAACTTCACTCGGCAACTCAAAATGCTGGGTTTTAGTTACGATTGGGATCGCGTAATTTCCACGACCGACGAGGATTACTTCCGCTGGACGCAGTGGATTTTCTTGGTGCTCTACGACACCTGGTTTGATCGCGATCAGCAAAAAGGTCGAGCGATCAACGAATTGCCGATACCCGATTCGGTGGCCGCACAAGGAGAAGATGCGATTGGCCGTTACCGAGATGATCATCGTCTCGCCTATCAGGCGGATGCGTTGGTCAATTGGTGTCCTGAATTGGGAACGGTGCTTGCTAATGAAGAGGTGCAGGATGGGAAGAGCGAACGTGGCGGATATCCAGTCAAACGAATTCCGCTACGGCAATGGATGCTCAGAATTACGGACTATGCGGAGCGATTGTTAGAGGGGCTTGATGATTTAGAATGGCCTGTTGGCATTAAAAAATTACAACAGGATTGGATTGGACGTAGCACCGGCGCGGAAGTTGACTTCTTTATCGGCGATGATCAGGCTCTCGACGCTTGGATAAAATCCCGAGCTGCGAACGGGTTTCCTGCCGAACCAGGTGATCTCGCATTGAGGGTGTATACGACTCGGCCTGACACGCTATTTGGCGCGACCTACATGGTGGTGGCGCCCGAGCATCCGTTGGTTGCGGCCTTAACGAGTGACGAACAACGATCTGCGGTCGAGGCTTACTGCGAAAAGGCGTCTTTCAAGAGTGATCGAGAGAGAACGGATGGCGAACGTGGGAAATCTGGTGTCTTTACCGGTAGTAATGCGGTCAATCCTGTAACAGGGCAACGAATTCCGATTTGGGTGGCCGATTACGTTTTGGCCGGTTACGGTACAGGCGCCATCATGGCGGTGCCCGCCCATGATGAACGTGATTTTGAGTTTGCCCTGCAATACTCGCTCAAGGTGGTTCCGGTTGTGGATCCACCGGTGGATCATAAGCATCGCGAGGAAATCTTAGCTGGCAAAATTTGTTTTGCAGCAAAGGGCGCGGCAATCAATAGCGCCGGCTTCGATGGTCAGCAAACAGAGGATGTCAAACTCGCGATTACTGCTCGGCTCACCGAGGATGGGATGGGCTGTGCAGCCGTCAATTACAAACTCCGAGATTGGCTATTTTCGCGTCAGCGTTTTTGGGGTGAGCCATTTCCGATTTTGCATGAGGTTGACGCGCAGGGTGAAGCGACGGGTGCGAAGCGTGCAGTACCGGTCGAAGATTTGCCCGTCAGGCTGCCAGATCTTGAGGATTTTAAACCCCATGGTCGACCAGAGCCCCCATTGGCCAAGGCGGATGACGATTGGCTGTACGTTCATCTGGACGGAAAGCGTTATCGCCGAGAGACCAACACCATGCCACAGTGGGCCGGATCTTGTTGGTATTATCTCCGCTACATCGATCCCAAAAATCAATCGCAATTGATTGACCCTGAGAAGGAAAAAGAGTGGATGCCAGTGGATCTCTACGTGGGTGGTGCCGAGCATGCGGTCCTCCACCTGCTCTACTCGCGTTTCTGGCATAAGGTACTATTTGATCGTGGTCATGTTTCGGTACCCGAACCATTCAACCGTTTGGTGAATCAGGGAATGATTCTGGGTGAGGTGGAATACACCGGATACCTCGACGAGCAAGATCAGCCGGTTTCTGCGGCAGAGGTTGGACGCGACGACGAGGGAAACCGCATCGCGGCAGATGGACGGTCGGTTCGCGCGGTTGCGATGCAGGAATCCGATCTCGAAAAACAGGGTGAGACATTTGTGCTTAAGTCTGATCCGGCGATTCGCGTTGAGAGTCGCGCGTTCAAGATGTCCAAGAGTCGTGGCAATGTTGTGAACCCTGACGATATTGTTGAGCAGTACGGTGCCGATTCATTGCGGCTTTACGAGATGTTCATGGGACCACTCGAAGCGACCAAGCCGTGGGCGATGACAGGTGTGGGTGGCGTTAGGAATTTCCTCGACCGAGTCTGGAGGATGATTGTTGACGACAAGTCGGATGCTTTGCAGCTCGCGAGTGCCGTCGTTGATCAAGACTGCGATGAGGAACAATTGCGAACACTGCATCAAACGATCAAGAGAGTCACCGAAGACACTGAGGCGATGAGTTTTAATACCGCCATTGCCCGGATGATGGAATTTACGAACCATTTCACACGGTCAAAGAAACGCCCCATCTCGGCGATGCGTTCGTTCGTGGTTCTGCTCTCGCCGTACGCGCCTCATATCAGCGAAGAGCTGTGGCAACTTCTGGGTGGGACCACTTCGATTTCCAACCAATCCTGGCCACAATGGGACGAAGCCGCTCTGGTGGAATCAAGCATCGAGGTTCCCGTGCAAATTAATGGAAAGGTCAAGGCAAAGATATCGATCTCGCCCGATACCGATCGAGATACGATGATGGACCTTGCACTTAATGATGAACGGGTGCGATCACTGATTGAGGGTAAGCAAATCATCAAACAAATTGCGGTGCCGGGAAGGCTCGTCAATTTAGTGGTAAAATAAGTTAGACGCGATTTGTTCGATCACGAAAAAAGCTCCCGTCCCGAGTTGGGACCGGAGCTTTTTATTTTGATGTAAGCTAATCGGAGTGGTGATGAATCGTTAGTTCTCGAATTCAATCACTTGCAAGTCTTCATTTGCTTCCGCCAACGCATCGATCACATCAAATCCGATACTGGTGTTTGCTACGTTTAGCTTTTTTAGCTTTGGCAATGAGCCTAGCTTCCGAAAACTTTCGTCGGTGAGTTGGGTGCCTGCAACGTTGAGGTCTTCGAGATTCGTGAGCTTCATAAGCGAGTCAATGCACTCGTCGGTAATTGCGGTTGCTTTGAGATCCAGTTGTCGAATCGTGCTGATGTCCGCGATTGCGTTGACCAACGAGTCGTCAGCTTT
>JADHOA010000275.1 GCA_016779185.1 Rubripirellula sp. | reverse complement strand
CGAAGGATTGGCAACGTGGACAAAAGCGATCTTGCTTTGTCGTGATTCATGGAGGTGGTTGGACTGGGGGCGAGCCACGGAGGATGTATCCATTCGCCGCGCACTTTGCCAATCAAGGAATGGTAGGCATTAGTGTGAATTATCGTTTGATGGATCCCGAGGTTGGCGATACGGTCTTTGATGCGGTAATCGATGCGAGGTCCGCAATACGGTTTATCAAAGCAAATCATGAAGAACTGGGTATCGATGTTGACCGAATGGTTGTCAGTGGGGCATCGGCAGGCGGGCATCTCGCTGCTGCGACTGCGATGTTTGGTGACGTCAACGCGGAGGATGATCCCGTAGGTATCGATGCAACGCCTCGTGCGCTAGTGCTTTTGTTTCCCGTGATTGATACTTCAAGTGAAGGTTACGGTCAGACAAAAATTGGCAACCAGTGGGAGAAGATTTCTCCGCTTCATCGCGTTGTGCAGGGACTGCCTCCGACGTTACTTTTTCACGGAACTGGCGATACAGTAACGCCTTACGATGGAGCTGTGAGATTTGCTGAGCGAATGAAGGAAAATCACAATCAATGCGAGCTGGTTTCCCACGAAGGCGGCCGGCATGGGTACCTCATGTTCGATGGTTCGCTGTTTCAGCAATCCTTAGGTAGAATCGAGTCTTTCTTGAGGTCAGAGGAGTTGTTGCCCGCGGACCGGTAGGGTGCGAGTGGCGGTCTAGGGTTCCAGCGTTGGATTTTCCGTTGATCGAGGATCCCGTTTTGTGGGGTTTCTTTAGGTAGAACACCCCTTTAGGGACGATCACCACGGTCTGGTGGTATGAGGTGTCGGGGGGAATTCGACGAAGTGATTGTATTTGACAATTAACAGAATCAATTTGACGGTTGTGAAGGCTTTGCTTTTTCGGGACACTTCATTGTCGATCATCTTGGTTTAGAATGACGAAGCCTTTGCTGCCTGAGATTACTTCGTCAAGGGAAAATGGCAGAGCTTTGCACGGTTTGCGTTTGGTTCAAATTATGAAGACAAGTTTGCGAGTCACCATCTTTCTTTTTGTTAGCGTGATCTTCTTTAGCGGAAGTGCTCACTCACAGGATTCGGTGGACTTCAGTAAAGAGATACTTCCACTACTCGCTGAAAACTGTTTTGCTTGCCATGGCTTTGATGCGGAGGCGCGGGAAGCAGATCTTCGGTTGGACACGGTAGAAGGTGCAACGGGCGGCAAGGCGGGTGGAGGTGTGATTGTAGCGGGTGATGCTGAAGCGAGTGCCTTAGTGGAGCGATTACGCTCCGATGATCCCGATTTGGTGATGCCACCACCCGAGACAGGAAAAAGTCTAACGGCCGATCAAAAAGAAAAGATTATTGCTTGGATCAACTCCGGTGCATCTTACGATTCACACTGGGCTTTCGTTGCTCCCAAGCGACCCGAGTTGCCGTCTGCTTCTCAAGCGACGAATCAAGAAAATCGTCATCCTATTGATCAGTTGGTTCACAGGCGTCTTGCTGAAGTGAAACTGAGTCCCGCACCCTTGGCTGATCCCGCAACATTGATCCGCCGCGTCAGCCTTGATTTGATAGGTTTGCCGCCGACTCAAGTTGAGGTCATTGAATTCGAGAAAGCGTGGGCCAAGGATCAGGAACAGGCCTGGGGGGAACTGGTCGATCGTCTGCTCGGTAGTCGTCACTATGGCGAGCGTTGGGCGCGGTGGTGGCTCGATCAGGCACGCTATGCTGACAGCAATGGGTACTCAATTGACGCTCCGAGGTCGATCTGGAAGTACCGAGATTGGGTGATCGATGCACTCAATCGTGATCTTTCTTTCGATCAGTTCACGATCGAACAACTTGCAGGTGATCTACTTCCAAATGCTGACACCTCGCAGAAGGTCGCTACCGGATTTCATCGTAACACGCAGATCAATCAGGAAGGCGGTATCGATAAGGAACAATTTCGGATCGATAGTATCTTTGACCGAGTAGGCACTACCGGGACGGTTTGGTTGGGTCTAACCGTTGGCTGTGCTCAGTGTCACGACCACAAGTTTGATCCTATTTCTCAAAAAGAGTTTTATCAGTTCTTTGCTTTCTTCAACAATCAGGACGAACCATCGATCAAAGTGTACCCAGAGGGTACGGATGTTGATGCTTTGGAATCCAGAAGGAATCAAGTTCAGGATCAGATCAAAAAGCTCATTGATGATTCTGCTGATCCGCTCAAGCAATGGGAAGAAAGCCTGTCAGATGAAAACAAGAAATCAATCAGCGATGGAGTTAAGAAGGTACTGGGTAAGCCTCTCAATAAGAGAGGCTTGGAGGAGAAGTTTTCCCTGCTGATCGAGATGAACCGTCTTGCTGAGAAATCAGTACAAAGCTTCGAAGCGATGCAGGAGGAATTTCTTGAGTTGAGCCGTCAGTTGAATGATGTACCGACTACCATGGTGTTAAGTGAACGCAAAGAGCCTAGAAAGACAACGGTTTACATTAAGGGAGATTTTACGCGACCCTCCGAAGAAGTGACGCCGGGAACACTCTCCATCCTTCATGGGTTTGAAACTTCCAGTGATTCTGTTACTCGGCTTGATCTCGCAAAATGGATTGTTGATTCCAAGAATCCCATGACGGCCCGCGTGATTGTGAATCGCGTTTGGCAGCAATACTTTGGAGTAGGAATGGTTGCGACCGAAAATGATTTTGGGCTTGTCGGTGCACGACCTACCCATCCTGATCTGCTGGACTGGTTGGCGGTGGAATGGGTCGAAGGTGGTTGGAGTCTAAAGAAGTTACACCGTTTAATCGTAACGAGCGATACTTATCGACAGACCTCGAAGATGCTGGATTCAATGGAGCCTGCGTTGGCGATCGATGCGGACAATCGCTTGCTTTGGCGACAAAATCGAATTCGCCTGGACGCTGAGTTGGTGCGTGATGTTGCATTGACGGCGAGTGGTTTGATGTCCTCCAAGCAAGGTGGTCCTCCTGTCTTTCCTCCGATTCCCGATGGGGTAATGGGGCAAGGTCAGGTGAAGCGATCGTGGTCAGTAAGTAGCGGAGAGGATCGGTACCGTCGGGGGCTTTACACTTTCGTTTATCGGGGAACTCCACCACCATCGCTCAAAGTGTTTGATGCTCCCGAAGGCTTTAGCAGCTGCACTCGGCGGACTCGTAGCAATACACCACTACAGTCTTTGACATTAATGAACGATTCGTCGTTTTTTGAATTTGCGCAATCGCTCGCAAAGATTGTTGAGGACGAGGGGGTTGAGACGGCTTTCCAGCGTTGCACCAGCCGACGACCCAACCAAGTGGAACTGGATCTGTTATCAGGTCTCGATTCCCTCACCGTCGCACGAGCGCTACTGAATCTAGATGAAACGATTACGAGAGAATAAGGCATGTGGAATCAGAATCAATTGCGTCAACAAACACGCCGTCATTTCTTTGGAAGTGCTGCCGCCAGCACCGGGTCGCTGGGCCTAGGGTCGATGGCTCTGCAGTCCTTGATGAGCCAAGAAGCTGGGGCAGCTGCAAAGAGTGAATTGGATCGTAACCCATTGGCTCCCAAGCCCACACATTTTGCGCCAAAAGCGAAGAACGTCATCTTCTTGTTTATGGCAGGCGGTCCGTCACAGTTGGAAATGTTTGAGCATAAGCCAAAGCTGACGGAGCTTAATGGAAAGCCGATTCCGGATAGTTTTATCGAAGGAAAACGCTTCGCTTTTATGGATAGTAGTCATCGCATTAACTTGCTTGGCTCAAGGCGAACCTTCAAGCAATATGGTGAGAGTGGTGCGTATGTTAGCGACCTTTTGCCATGGACTTCTGAAATCGTTGACGACATCAGCATCGTGAAAACATTGCAGGCCGATCTTTTTAATCATGCCCCCGCGAAGTTATTCATGAACACCGGCAGTGGCCAGTTCGGTCGTCCCAGTATTGGATCGTGGGTGACTTATGGGATAGGCAGTGAGTGTGAAGATCTGCCGGGATTTGTGGTTTTGCAAAGCGGACCGCGCGGTCCTCGTGGTGGAGCGGTTTTGTGGGGCAATGGGATGTTGCCCAGTACTTATCAAGGGGTTCCGCTACGAAATCAGGGCGATCCTATCCTGAATCTTTCCACTCCCGAAACGGTTTCCGCGGATCAGCAGCGACGTTTAGTGGATGTCGTCAATCAATTGAACCAAGAGCGTCTGCGGCAGACTGGCGATGGCGAAATTGCAGCGAGAATCAATGCGTACGAGATGGCTTACCGAATGCAGACAAGTGCGCCAGAGTTGATGGATATTTCAGACGAAGATCAAGAGACTTTGGACCTTTATGGAATCAAAGACCCTAATGAATCAACCTATGCCAGAAACTGTTTGCTTTCGAGGCGTTTGATTGAACGCGGCGTTCGTTTTGTTCAGTTATACGACACAAACTGGGATCATCATGGGGGTCCAACTGAGACACTCGAGAATCACTTGCCCTCCAAGTGCCGTGACATTGATCAGCCAAGTGCCGCGTTGGTCAAGGATCTGAAGCGAAGAGGCCTATTGGATGACACCATCGTGATTTGGGGTGGCGAATTTGGTCGAACCCCTATGGGTGAAGTCAGGCAAAATACCGGGCGAAACCATCATATCGATGCCTTCACAATGTGGCTTGCCGGCGGTGGATTCAAAGCGGGGCAGGTCTACGGTGAGACAGATGATTTCGGATTTGAGCCCGTGGAAAATGCGGTTCACGTCCACGATCTTCATGCAACGCTCTTGCATCAATTAGGCCTAGACCACGAGAGACTTACCGTAAGATTCCAAGGACGTGACTTTCGACTTACCGATGTTCACGGCAGGGTTGTGACCGACCTACTCGCCTAGAATCTATTTGCATCAAGCGGTTGGTATGACTGAATCGCTTGTGTGACAAAATTCTTTGATTGACTTTTGCTGTTTACCAGAGACGCGTTCTGCAGTCGCTACAGAACTTTGGTTATCCCTGGCATGGCGATTGGATATTCGCCATTTTCATTGGGTGCAATGGGCGGTCGATCATCCCACTTCAATGCATCAACGGTTAGTCGACGATCCGATTGAATCGCTTCATTCCATGAGACGCTTTTACCCGAGTAAGTGGCGAGCCGACCGAGAATCGCAGTCATGGTACTTATGGCTCCGTTTTCCGCTTCGTTGTGGACTGGCGTCTCTTCAAAGAATGATTCGAAAAATTGTATCCATCAACCAAATTGCCGTGTTTCAAATTGGCAAACCAATGAAGAAAACTCAAAGCGAATGTTTCTGGATTTCTTGTTATGATGTGGTGGAATCTCACCATGTGGATGCCGATCCATTCTTTGGATTAGTGAGAGACATTTTGGAGCTTGAAAAATAAAGATGAAAATGAGTGCACTGGGAATGGATCGTCGGAACGTCATTAAAGCGGCTGCAACTGGAGTCGCTGCTCCAATTGGTTTTCATCTATCGAATTCGACCGCAGCGCAGGCTGTCTCGGCAAATGAACGCATCCAAGTCGGAGTCATCGGCTTGGGATCTCGTGGCTACAACCTTATTGATGAATTTCTGGCTAATGATGATGCCAGAATCATTGCAATCTGCGATGTCGACCATTTGCATTATCGAGACCGCGCTTGGGGCAAGGGACTTTCTCACGGGTTAAACCCAGCGGGCCAAAAGATTTCAGCAGCTCAGGGTAATCAGGCAGGTCTCTTAAAGACCTCGGACTTTCAACGTCTTTGTGAATCCGAAGAGATTGATGCAGTCGTGGTAGCGACTCCGGATCACTGGCATGCTCATTGCACGCTGGAAGCGATCAAGAATGGTAAAGATGTGTATTGTGAGAAACCCATCACTCACACTTTTACGGAAGGCCAACTGGTTTATCGTGCGGTGAAGGAGTCTGGCACTGTTTTCCAAACAGGTAGCCAACAGCGAAGCGACGAAAAGTTTCGACGTGCTGTCGAACTTGTCCGTAATGGTCACCTAGGACAGAGTCTCTCGATTGAAGTAGGGCTGCCACCGGGTTATGACGCGCCTCAGGGAGATGACACACCTGTCATGCCTCCAGTGTTTCTTGATTATGATTTTTGGTGTGGCCCTGCACCTTTTTTACCGTACATGCGAGCGCGTCAT
>JADHOA010000274.1 GCA_016779185.1 Rubripirellula sp. | reverse complement strand
AAGCCGCGTGTGACCAATCCATTCGCGGGGATCTAGAATTTGCTGTCTCTCAATGATCTCGTTGCCCCAGATCTCGTTGCCCCAGATTTGGTCGCCCCAGATTGGTCGCCCCAGTGGGATGGATGGCCATGTTGATCACTGCTTGGAGTTCACGGCATCGGATGAATCATGGGTTCGGCGGATGTAACCAAAACGCTGAATTCACCCCTGAGAAGCTCTGGGATGTTGCGTGACGGGGGGAGGTGCGCGCAAAATACCGTCCGATTCATCGTTAATTTGATTTCTTTGAACAACCACGTTGGAGACCTTCATGGCACGTCCCGTAACGCTTTTCACCGGCCAATGGGCAGATCTTCCGATCGAAGAGATGGCTCGTATGACTGCTGAGTTCGGTTATGACGGCATCGAGTTAGCTTGTTGGGGCGACCACTTTGAAGTGGATCGCGCAATTACCGAAGACGATTATTGCGACAATAAACGTAAGCAACTTGATGACGCTGGGCTCCAGTGTCATGCAATCAGCGCGCACCTAGTCGGGCAGGCAGTGCTCGATCAGATCGACCAGCGTCATGAATCCATTCTACCTCCATATGTCTGGGGTGACGGAGATCCAGCAGGCGTGAACCAGCGAGCCGCTGAGGAGTTGATGAACACCGCCCGTGCGGCTCAGAAGTTCGGTGTCGATGTCGTCAATGGATTCACCGGAAGCAGCATCTGGCATCTTCTCTACTCGTTTCCTCCTGTTCCCCCAAGCATGATCGATGCAGGTTTCGATCTTCTTGCTGAACGATTCAATCCAATTCTTGATGTGTTCGGGGAATGTGGAATGCGGTTCGCCCTCGAGGTGCATCCCACTGAGATTGCGTTTGATATCTACACCGCGCAGCGAGCTCTCGAAGCGTTAGATCATCGTCCAGAATTTGGATTTAACTTTGATCCAAGTCACTTGATATGGCAGGGTGTCGATCCGGTTGAGTTCATTCGCGCGTTTCCCGATCGCATCTACCACGTGCATGTGAAGGACGCCATTGTCAAACTGAATGGTCGAAGCGGCATCTTGGCGAGCCATCTAAACTTTGGTGATCATCGTCGCGGTTGGGATTTCAGAAGTCCAGGAAGAGGCGGCGTCAACTTTGAGGAGATTATTCGCGCGTTGAACGACATCGGCTACCAAGGTCCACTTTCCATCGAATGGGAAGACAGTGGTATGGAACGTACCTTTGGTGCTCGTGAAGCTTGTGAGTTCACCAAGCGTCTCGACTTTTCACCCAGCAATCGCGCTTTCGACGCGGCTTTCGATGAGGGAAATTGATTCAGCGATCGATTATCTGATCATCGTTTTGGAAATCGCAACCTGAATGGTCATGGAAAAGCCTCCCGAGATTCTGGGTCTCGGGAGGTTTTTTATGCACAGGACTGCCGTTAATTGGTTGTTTCCCGCTACACTCGAGCCGAGATATTCCACTCATCATTGAAATAGAGACTGACAAGTGATTGAGATTTTGGTCAACGGAAAAACCGTATCGATTCCTGATGCCATCACTTTGGAAAAAGTGCTTCGGAGTGTGGAGGTCCCGCCCAACTACCTTGCGGTGGAAATCAATGGTGAGGTTGTCCCTAAGGAGCAGCACGCTTCAACAATCGTGCGAGATGGAGATGAGCTCGAGGTCGTCACTTTAGTAGGTGGTGGTTGAGGATATCTCTCCCGTCGGGTCTCGAGTTGATTGGCATTGCAACATAGAATACACGCAGTGGCCAGCGAGTCAGGCACTCCACTTGATTGCTGCCGTCACCGTTTATGCCGCGAGAATAAGAAGAATACTTCTGTGTCATCTGCTTCCGAAACCACGACCAATGGATTGATTCATCCGGATAAACCACTGGTTGTTGGCCGTCATGAACTCTCTAGCCGATTGATTGTTGGAACGGGACGCTATGACTCAATGGAGCAAATGCGTGACTCGTTGCATCATTCGGGAAGTGATTGCGTGACGGTGGCTGTGCGTCGCGAGAAGCTTTACGATCGCAGTGGTAAAAATATACTGGATTTTATCGATCTGGATCGGTTCGTGCTTTTGCCGAATACCGCCGGTTGCTATTCGGCAAAAGATGCGGTGCGGGCTGCACGTCTAGGACGTGAAATTCTTAGAACGCTCGGAAATCCGGGTTCGGATTGGGTCAAGCTAGAGGTGCTTGGAGACAGCCGGACGTTGTTGCCAGATCCGGTGGAAACCGTCGCTGCTTGCAAAGAATTAGTGGACGATGGTTTCAGTGTGCTTTGCTACACAAGTGATTGCCCCGTCACCGCGCAGCGTCTCAAAGCTGCCGGCGCGGCGAGCGTGATGCCAGCAGGTAGTCCGATTGGTAGCGGACAAGGGTTGTTGAACCCTAATAATTTGCGGATCATTCTGGAATATCTCAAAGAAGACGACCCCGATTATCCCGTCATTATTGATGCGGGGGTTGGAACGGCAAGTGATGTCAGTGCAGCGTTTGAGTTGGGCGCGGACGGCGTTTTGTTGAACACCGCCATCGCCCATGCTCGGGATCCTATTCGCATGTCTCGTGCGATGAGGCTCGCTGCACAGGCCGGTCGCGATGCCTTCCTAGCGGGACGTATCCCAAAGCGGCTCTATGCCACGGCAAGCAGTCCACAGGAAGGCGTGATTAGCTCGCGTCCATACGGTAGTCAATCGAACGTCTCTTAGTGGCGGACGTTTCTCCCGTGCGGACGTTTCTCAGCGGTTCGACCGACTCGATTCGACGACCACCCACAGCGGCAAGTTTGATCCGATAAGATAGATTGCTCGAGAGCTGCGTTCTTCTTGTGCAGTTTCGGTTCCATGGAGCATTTCCGTCAGGATGAACCGTCGCAAGTTTTTTCGCTCAGAAATCTCCCCGAAATTCCTGCACGCATCGGATCCGTTAATGAAAAGAATCATGTTAATTGCCGGCCCGATCTTGGCAGCCGTGGTCGGCTGGACCCTTTCGCTGCTTGGGCACGATGCACCGATTGCATGGACAGCGGCGGTTGTTATCTGGTCAGCCATTTGGTGGGTATTTGAGCCGGTGCCGATTCCAGTAACCAGTCTTCTTCCTATCGCCATTTTTCCGATGGTGGGAGTTCTTGATGCCACGCAGGTGGGTGCTGCTTACGGCGATTCTCTGGTGCTGCTGATGATGGGCGGTTTCATGCTCTCAATGGCGATGGAAAAGAGTGGAACCCATCGCAGGATTGCAGTGATGATGGTTCGCGGATTTGGAGGTCAACAGGGAGGTCGTAAATTAGTGTTTGGATTTATGGCCGCGTCCGCCTTCCTAAGCATGTGGATCTCCAATGCGGCAACGGTCCTAATGTTGTTGCCAATCGTTCTTGCGGTGACTTCACACAGTAGTGACGCGATGCTTAAAAAGTGTTTGCTTTTGGCGGTCGCTTATGCAGCGAGTGTGGGAGGAATTGGAACCCCAATCGGAACACCACCCAATCTCGTTTTCATGCGTCTTTACACGGAAAGTGCTGGGGGCTCCGAACCCTCTTTCATGACTTGGATGAGTTGGGCGATGCCAATCGTCCTTGTCATGTTGCCGTTGATGGGTTTCTGGTTAACTCGCCGCCTCGCCGTCGGTGAACCACTTCTCTTACCCGAGGTCGGGAAGTGGCGATTCGAAGAAAAGGCGACCTTAACGGTATTTGCCATCACCGCCGCATTATGGATCACGAGGAAAGGGCCTTGGGGTGGTTGGTCCGAGGCTTTGGGGTTAACCGGAGCGAACGATGCAAGTGTCGCGTTATTGTCGGTCATCGCAATGAATATCATTCCCAATCGAAACGGTGGGAAACTGCTGACCTGGGAAGACTGCAAAAAAATTCCTTGGGGTGTCTTGATACTTTTCGGCGGTGGAATAGCCATCGCGCGCGCGTTCACTGCGTCGGGTCTTGATCAAGTTTTGGCGTCTTCACTCTCTGGCCTAGCGACGATCCCGACTTTTTTGATGATTGCTGCAGTTTGTTTTGCCGTAACTTTCTTGACAGAGGTTACCAGCAATACTGCCACGGCTAATCTCATCCTGCCCATCCTAGCGGCCACCGCGGTTGCGGCGGGGATTGACCCAAAATTGGTGATGTTCCCGGCGGCGATTAGTGCCAGTTTTGCATTCATGCTTCCTGTCGCCACTCCTCCCAACGCGATTGTTTTCGGCAGTGATCAGCTGACGATTCGCGAGATGGCGCGAGAAGGTTTCGTCCTGAACTTGCTCGGGGTGGTGGTGGTCGCCGTGATCAGTTGGATGGCATTTAATTGAATCCAGCTGTTTTGGGCATTTGACACCGAAAGATTAAAAGCAGCGTTGGTTGAGCCGGCAGATACCTTAGATTGCTCGATAAGAAATTGACTTGTCTCGCAGTGGGGGTAATCGGATCTGCACTCTTTGGTCGTGCCCTGTCCAGGTTATCCATCCACTTTCATCGGGGGTGCATGGACTTTTAGAGAGGAAACTCGTCTTCGGCTGCTGCGTCTGCATAAAGCGGCATATGCCGATAGTAGACTTCGAGGATCATGGTCGCAAACGACGTACTCGCTAAACGCCCACCTTCTTTGGGCCCGCGGTGTGAGGCGCTGTTAGGGAAATGCCAACTACCTTTAGCGCCTGGCTCTTGTGATTGCGTAGAAACCAGCCAATCACGAAGTTCAACATTGAACTTGTCCCACTTTTCGCCTCCGTAGTGTCGAAGCACTTGAGCCGCGTAGTAATCGTAATAGATGTCGTTTTTGAGAACGCCGACTTTCGCAAGTCCTTCGACACCTGCGACAATCCCCGGATGTTTTTTATCCCAACCGGTGTACATTCGACACAGCAATCCAATCGCCGTGGTCGATGGACGCATTCCTGCGCTTGGGCCGGCGTAACCGTAGATCGCTCCATTATTCGATTGAACCTTGTCAAGGAACAGCAAAGTGCCTTGAATAGTGCGAGGAGGAATCATCAGGTGCCCCATGTATCCACTCTTTAATGCCATGACCTGCCAGCCAGTGACTGAAGTATCACCGCCATCTGGTTGCTGGGGTCGATAACGCCATCCTCCGTCTCGACATTGGGCGTAGACAATGTAGTTGATGGCGGCTTGGGCAGGTGCAAGAAGTTCTGGGTCTTCGGTCATCGCGTAGGCTTCACAGAGTGCAATGGCGGCAAGCCCATGAGAATAAAGATTGCCTGCACCTTCAGTGAGATCTAATACAGGAAGACCACCCTGTGTGCCGGGCTTCCCATTTTGGATCAAGAATCGGAGGCCGCGAAAAACGACTTCTCTGAATTCCCCAGACTTATGGGTCTGACCTGCTCCCATGAACGGCAAGATTCCCATCGCCGTCGCCGCGTTAAAAGCTCCAGCACGATTGGCCTCGCCAGGATTACCGCACCGTCCATTGCAAACAAGATTGTGCTGAAAGGTCCATGCGCCGTTTGGCATCTGGTGGCGTGAAAGCCATTTTAACGCTTCGGTAACCGCCGCCTCACTGGAATCATTGCCACCGTAATCACGCAGCAACTTCTTTTTCATGTCTGCAGTTCGACTGCTCATTGGCTGAACGTTCAGCGATGATACGGTTTGCAAGGACATTGCAGCGGGAGCCATTTCAGACGCGAAATCAGCAACGTCAAAATCGACCGTTGCAATTTCCATCGGGTCCATTGGGGTCGGCTCGACCATTTCCATGGCTTCCGCCACGTCGACCGGCTCGACCACTTCTTCCTCGAGTTCACTGATGTCACCTGGGTCCATCTCTTCGATCGAAAATTCCTCGACCTCTGGACCCTCTTCGCCTGAATAGTTGGCTGAAAGAACGTTGACGATCTTGATTGGATCCGCAATTGTGACCAGACCTAATACCAACAAGATCAGGACGTGCACAACCATGCTGACCAGCCACGCTGGAGCAGCCTGAAACCAAAGGAAGTGACGAGTTGGATCTGCGTCTTCGTAGGCTTCTGATTCCGCCGCATCAGACTCGGCAAGCTCTGTGTTGAGGGGAGCAATCAATTCGTCGGGATCAGGGGAGGCTGGTTCGGACATGCGAATCTTGATTGATAAAAAGATAGAAGAGGCAGATCATTCATGATCTGTAGCAGCACCGGCGTTGGGAAAGACGCGTTCCGATTCTT
>JADHOA010000273.1 GCA_016779185.1 Rubripirellula sp. | reverse complement strand
CTTGCCGTCTGCAACCCAGCCGGCAAGCCAAATGTAAAGATCTGCAGGCAGTATCACGATTGCGCCGAAACCAAGGGGAACAAGTAGCCGACGCGTTCTTGATTGAATGAGCCGTTTGACCCCCGATCGTTTTAGAGAGATCCAAGCAAAATAGCCGGCCAGGATCAAAAACACCGGCATAATAAAAAGTTCAATCAACCAAAAACACTGTGACGCAATCCAGTGTGGCTGGTCCATCGTTGACCAAGCGAGTCCCGGCACCTTGGGGTTCATGTAGGGAACGCAAGCGTGAAGTAGCACCACACCGAGTGCAGCTAATCCGCGAAGTGCATCGAGACCTGGTAAAGACTTGGCAGACGCACCCACATGCTCAGTCGAACCCGCAGAACGGTGTGCCGGACGGTTGTGTGGCGACCCAATACCCATGGAGAAAGATCTACCATATCGATCGAATTCGCGGCCAGATCAGATGCGTTTACCGAGATCGGTTGCATCTCAAAATGGCACAATTTGACTGGTGAATCCTGTCATGCTTGATGATTCAACGATTTTTGATCTGGGGTAGCAGCGGTGACCTCCATGGGCGACTGAGGTGGGAAGTTACTGGAGTTGTGAGAGACGGTATTCGTGATAGCAAATAACCCGCACCGCCTCTTGCAACGGAGCTTTGAAGAACGGTTGTCAGAATTCGGCAAGCCCGGCGTCGGCTTCCCAGTAGTTGTCGCTGATGTCGGCACCATTTTTCTCCAATCTGATCCAGTTGATCAGCGGATAGTGCGATAAGATTCGCCAACTCGTATCCGCTCATCATTCCCCAGGTCATGCCCTCACCTGTAAACGGTTCGACGTACCCTGAGGCATCACCGATTGCAACCAAGCGACCGCAACCAGCTAGGCGCGCCCGACGCAGTGGGGGAGTGACTTTGATGGGTGAGCTAGCTTCGACTTTTCCCAGCCCAAGTTCGCTTTGCTCCAATATCCCCAGAATACGAATCATTGGATTTCCGTTTGTTCCCGCGGATGCCCCCGCTGTCAGCGCCGCAGCGACATCAACGCGATCATCCTCTAGACGCACTGCCCCCACATAACCATCTGCGCTGCAAGCCATTGCGATCACGCCCGGTGCCAAGTGATCAACATCTGCAAAAAAAGATGCTCCGAACGGTCCGTGTGGAACTTCGATCCACGGCAGCAATCGATTACTGCCAGTTGCATTCAGGCCGGATGCTAAAACCACCATCTCGTAATCAAGTTGATGCGATTCCCCATTCGCATGATTCATGGTGACCGTTACTCGATCTTGGTGTATCGAATCCACCGAGGCGGTAACTGGGGCATGGATTGTGGTGCCCATGCGTTCAACGCGACTCAAGAGTTCGGTATCCAGACTCTCTCGAGAGATTGCCACACCCGATTCAATCGGCACCTCGACTCGATAGCCACCGAGGGAGCCAAGCCACTGCCGAGTGATTTGACCGCGATCCAAAATCCAGTCTTTTAAATCCACCAATTCCAGAACGCTTAATCCCGCCCCGCCGATGCAGCAACCGCAGACCTTTGAGCGGGGAAAGCGAGCACGTTCTGCAAGGTGTACGTCGACACCCAGTTGTCGAAGTCGTAACGCGCAAACCGTACCTGCAACACCTGCACCGATCACAAGTATGGGACGACGCAAGCTAGATTCCATTGCCGGAACGCCTGCAAATGGATGGGGTTGGTAAATGTTCACACCCTGCTTTGAGGATGCGAGCTGAAACCAGCAATCGGATGAATCGTTCTTGTGGGTTGCTCAAGGTGTGATCAACTTGACGAAGCGTTTTGATGAAATTTGTGTGGAAATACGATTATGCGATCGCCGGCACAGCAGTACTTTCTACGGATTCTTTGGCAACTAAGACAAAGCGACACGGAAATACTCGGCGAATCTGAAATGGTCGACCCAGAGCAGACGATGCAAGGGTGTTAAACTCGTTGATCGTGAATGCGGCACGCACGCTTGTGATCGCGTCATAGTGCACAACGGGCGAGGTAGTCAAAAGACGCGAGGCGATTCTCACTAACTCGAGGTTAACGCGGCTACGTTCAAGGTCGCAAAGCACCAGACCACCGCAACTAGCTTCTTGCATGGCCTGCAGAAGCTTGAAGACCTGAGTGTTTTCAAGATGATGGAAGAACAGCGAGCAGGTAACGACGTCGAAACCTGTCGGGAGTGGGTTGGCGAGGCAGTCACGCTCAATCGAACGTACCGTCACTCCCATCTCGCGGGCTCGACGCTGCTGTTCATCGCACGCTGTCTGCCTGTTATCGAGCAGGGTTAGATCGAGTTTCCACCCTTCGCGGTTTGCGCGCCTGACCCAAGCAATCGGAACATCTCCTGAACCACTAGCAACATCCAGTACCCTTAATCGCCGATCCGGTCGATCATGTAAAAACCGTCGTATCCTCCGAAACATCGATGGCTCAATTCCACTCGCTCGATTCAATCTTGCAAGTCCTTTGAGCGCAAGCAGGTGGTCCTCGGTTGGTAAGCTCGGATCATCCATGATTTCGGGCTGCAGGTCGCGCTGCTTCATCAAATCGATTTCCGATCAATTGCTATGAATGCTGTGGTTGGATCCACTGCGGACGCCACTTCCATAGCTTAGCGAAAAAAGTTGAATCATTCAGCGGTCGATTCAACAGGATCTTCGGTGCGTGACTTGATCCACACCGCACCTGCGATTGAAAGCCCCAGAACGACAAAGCTGACAATTTGGGAGATTGAAAAGCCGGTTCCAAATTGCCCAGACTCATCGACTCGAACGATCTCCAAGACAAATCGCAACAACGCATAGCAGGAAAATCCAATCATCATCAGCATCCCGTTCCTCATTGGGATTGCTGAAACCCCGCAAAGCAAAAGGCACATCGCTAGCCCCGAAAAACTACTGATGAGTTGAGCAGGGTAAACGGGTAACGCTTGACTCGGCAGTTCATCTGGCCCCCATCGGTATCGCTGACCATCAATATCGACTCGTAAACCGGGCAGGGCCTGCTCGCTGGGGATCTTTCGAGAGGCGTTTACCAAATAGGACAAGTCATCACCCATCGACTGAACCCTTCCGTCGATGGAGATTCCTGCATTGGCCGCCAGCGAGTCCGACGAGACCGCCGTGATCTTCATCGTGTTTTGATCGAATTGAAAACCAACCAATTCACCGCTTCTCAATTGTTTCTCATACACTGGGCTTTTCGGTGGAAAATACAACGCAATGCTTGAGTCATCGCATCTTCCACCGTAACAACACCCATTGGCAAGGCATCCAATTCGACCAAAGAAAAGCCCTAGGAATAAACAAGGGATGATGATGTCTCCCATTTTTAAGAGACTTAGGTGATGGCGAAATGAAAAAAATGCCACCGCCAAAAATCCACCGATGAAGGAGCCATAGACGACCAAGCCTCCTTCGGTAAATCGCAGCATATTGCTGATTGTTTCTAGGAGTGTGCTGCCAATGAACTGATCTCGATACTGAATCACAAAGAATAATCGAGCTCCAATGATTCCACCAATAAACGCCCATGGTGCCATCGAGAGAATAATCTCTGGGTTAACTTTTTTGCGTTTCGCACGATAAGCGGCCAGTGCGACCGCGGACGCGATCGCCACGAGCAGCATCATTCCGTACCCACGGATTGCCATCCCCACAGGCTCACCGTCAAGATTGGTTAGCTCCACTCGGGGCAACACCAGCATAATCACCGCTGCAAAAATTCCCCACAGCAGCCCCTCGGATCCTAGAACCTGAGTGACACGCAAACCTTGACGAGCCGCCAGAAAGCATCGAATCGCGATGGCAACCAACAGCAGCCCAAGGATCCAGCCAACACCAAAAATTGGTAATCCAAGTATTTCATGGGGAATCAGAAAAAGGGTGCGCCGCATGGTCGATTTAGTCGTTCCGAGGAAGAAGCAGGACCATTGATCTGGACGGCCTGCACGCTGCTTTTCTACGTTGTTTCGGGTGTCAAAGCTAGATAGATCGCATCGCCCCCGTCACCTCGTTGGCACATCGGGATACCACCGGGGCTCGTCAGTGCCTTTTCGGTGTAGCTAGCAATTTTATTTTGGTCCTACCTCGCTATCAGAACGCATCATGTCGCACGACGGCCAAACGTTTCAATCTACAGCTAGGGCGAATCTGCTAGATCGGAAGCCTGATCGGGAGTTTCATCCGTTCGAGTCAGCTTATTGGCTTGACCTCGTGGTTCAACGCGTGGTCTCAGGCACGCGCCGACTCGCTGTGCTGGGCATCGGGTTGGTATTTATTTTCTGCACGATAACTGCGACCGCTTTTGCTGAAAACTTTCGAGTCATCACCAAGGTTTATTCGGGAAGCAGTCTCGATGCCTTGTCGGAGCATTTGATTCTATTTCAAGAAGGTGTGATTTACGATTTTCCGGAGATCGAGACGCGTTTTGTTTCCATTTTTGATTCTGGAAAAAAACTGGTGACGATCATGGATCGCGAAACCCAAGTTCAAGCATCGGTTTCTGAAGACGATCTCGTCAAGATCACCGCCCAAGCTCGGGCTGCGGCAACGACTGAGGAACAGCGAACCCAACTGGGAATGAACGCAGCTGTAGAACCGAGTAAGCGGGTGCTCGGTTACAAATTGAGCTTTGGTAATCTTGAGTATCACATGACGGGCCAACCGGCTCCGTCCCAAGAGGTCGCCGTTGAATTTGCAAAGTTCGTCGATCTCGCAGCGCGGCTCAACTTGGTTCGACGGCTCGGCCCGCCACCGTTTGGACGAATGACACTCAACCAGTATTTAGCCAGTAAAAAAGAAGTACCTTTGGAAACCACTCTGATTCTCAATCGCGAGGGTGGTTCGCAAGAGTATCGCTCCACTCTCGCACTCGAAACGATTGAATCGCTATCTAGTGATGATCGAAAAAAAATGCAAGAAGCAGCCGGCATGCGAGCGATCTATCGCCAAGTTGACCTAAAATCTTTTCCAGCACCTTAGTGCTGATTGGTAGCGTGCGCTCTGCAATTTGATTGATTGAATCAGTGCAGGGTACCGAGCAGCCGGGTTTCGCGAGCGCGAACCCGATGCCTTTGGCTGGCGAGCAAGTACCGCGGCGGAAAGCGAATCGTTCGAGAAAGATCCGTTGGTGAGACCTTGATTTGCATCCAAGGCTGAGCCATAACACTAAGGTCATTCACCGATATCCATATTCCCGGAAAGCGGGATCGAGAGTGTTTCACCATGAAAATTAAATGCCCTGCATGTGCAAAAGTTCTTTCGATTCCCGAATCTGCGGCGGGGCAAGTGGTGAAGTGTCCTTGCGGTAAACAGCTTCGGGCACCTAGCCCCACAGGTTCACAGCCATCTGCAGCTAGTCTTGGGGGAAGTGCAGCCGGTGGTGGCGCCGCACGTTCACCTTCCCCACGTCCGAACTCTGGCGGCGGGGCAATCGATCCGGGGATTTTCGATGATCTCACTGATAATGATCTTCAGCCCGTCAAGACATCGTCCAATCCTTACCAAAGTCCAAGTGGCGTTTCAGCGTCGAATCTTCATTCCGCTGGCCCGCAAGAACTTGCGAGCGTTGGAAGCCGTATTGGTGGTGCTTTGCTAGACGGTCTTTTTAGTGTGTTGATCATGCTACCGGGGTTAATTATCGGGGGTGGCATCATGGTTGCTAGCGTTGCGAGTGCAGGCGGGCAGAACATGGCACCTGAGGACGGAGCAGCAATCGCGGCGGGCGGCATGATCACCGGATTTTTGATCATTGCCGCAAATGCGTTGCTTCCGCTAATCATTAACTGTGTGCTGATTGCGAAATCAGGTCAAAGCCTTGGGAAAAAGGTGGTGGGGACCCGCATGGTGGATCAGAACAGCGGGGAAACCGTCGGGTTTGTTCAAGGTTTTTTGGTAAGAACCTTTGTCTTTCAGCTCATCACTGGGATTCCTGTGGTCGGTGGCTTTGTAGCGCTTGCGGATATTGTTTTTCTTTTCACCGAAGGCAACCAAACGCTGCACGATCGATTGGCAAAAACTCGAGTGGTTCGCGCCTAGTGACACTCAGCTGAGGCGGTGGAGAGATCAAATCCAGCGGCAATCTGTGTGTGTTAATACCGTGGCTGCTCGGCAGATCGAGTTGGTAAGTGTTT
>JADHOA010000272.1 GCA_016779185.1 Rubripirellula sp. | reverse complement strand
AATCTTCCCGAGACGTGCAGTAAATTATCGCGGACAATCTCTCCCTCCATGCGTTGAACATTCCGACGCCAGTAGTAGTGATTGTCGGGATCGATCGCCTGATTCGCCATCGTGCTCGCGGAATTCATGCGGTACGTTGCGCTGGTGACAATCAAACGATGAATCGCCTTCATGCTCCAGTTTTGCTTCATCAATTCGGCGGCGAGCCAGTCAAGGAGCGCGGGGTGGGTGGGCATTTCGCCTGATGTTCCAAAGTCATTGGTGGTCGGAACAATGCCACGTCCAAAATGCCGAGCCCAGATATGATTGACTGCGACCCTCGCGGTTAACGGGTTTGCTGAATCAGTTAACCAATTTGCAAAAGCGAGCCGTCTTCCCGAACTTGTTTCCGGGAAAGTCGTTTGCTGACGTCGTTTGAACTTTGTTGTGACTTCGGAATCGATCGCTTTCTGGGCCTTTTCCGCTCGGGTCTTTCCGTCTTTGAACGCTTTCTCTGCAGAGGTCTTAGCCTTTGCTGCTTTGCTGATAGCAGTTTTATCTTTGGCTTTCTCTGCCGTTTCGAGGTCTTGGGTGACCTTTTCGAGCTGTTTTTTTGCGTGAATCAGTTTCCAGTCCGCAGTCGACATCTCGGCACGTCGCTGTAGGACCGATAGCTCTTTTGTCTGATCGATCCATTGATCGCTTTTTTGAGAAATCCCTTGTGACTCTAGATTCTCAAGGGACAACTCCGCGTCGAAAGCCTCCATCTCTAATTGCAAAGCTGCTATTTCTTCGGGTTCGGTTGCCTTGGTAATTCGGTGCTGGATTTCCGCTCTTAGGTCATCAAGCACAAACGAACGCTGATCGGGATGAGTTGCTTGGTAAGTAAGGCTGACTGGTTGAACGGAATAATTTCCTCCGAGCACCGTCGGAACACCAGGTTCGATCGGTTGTGTTTTGTCGGGGAAGCGTTCGTCGCCGCGTTGGTAGAGATAGGTCTTTGTGCTGATTGATTGGTCGTATGCTCGAGGAATCCCATTCACGTTGATGTCTAATTCGCCAGTGACGCGATTCGTCGAAATCGCATGCGTCTCAAAGATCGCTCTCAAAGCATAGTATTCCCTCTGCATAAACGGATCGGTCATGTGGTCGTGGCACTTCGCACACCCGAGTGTGACTCCCATGAATGCCTGTGAGGTGTGTTTGACAAGGTTGTCCATCCATTGGTCACGGTTGGTGAAATAGTTCCGAGCAAGGTAACCGGTGGCTCGAAGCTGGGAATCGCCAAGTTGCATTTCGTCTGCGGCCAGCATCCGCGTCAACATTTGGTCATATCCAACGTCTTCATTCAACGACTCGACAATCCAGTCTCTCCAGTGCCAGATGTGTCTCTGGCTTTCACGTAATGCGTCTTTGTAGCCGGCCCAATCGCTGTAACGCCAAACATCCATCCAGTGTCGACCCCAGCGTTCGCCATAGCCGGGATGATCGAGTAACTGAGTCACGACGCGATCGTATGCACCACGATCCTGCTGGTACTCCTTGACAAATTTCGCGATCTCTTCGGCCGATGGGGTTAGTCCAATTAGATCCACGTAGACTCGTCGTAAGAGATATTCTGGACGTGTCTCTTCTTGAGGCGTAAGACGAAGCGATTGATGTTTCGCTGACACGAAAGAATCGACTGCATTGATTTCCCAGGTCCCCGCTACTGGAGGCGTTTGTGGTCGGACCACTGGCAGGAATGGTCTCCAAGCATATTGAGCCAATTTCTCGTGATAAGCCGTTATCCGTTCTTCTTTTCGTGAAAGATCCGAGCTGTTCGGAAAGTCAGTGGCATCACCGGGGAATGATCCAAGCAGGATTTCAGCAAGGTTAGAGATTCCGTCTCCATCAACGTCCATCTCTGCGATTTTCTCAAGCCGCCGGGCGATTGCGTCGTCTTGTTTCGCTGTGGCCAATTGCACGCCCGCAACGCGAAACGCATTGCCGAAAACATTATGTGGAAACTCCTCCAGCGAACTTGCCTCTTCGCCATCCTCGCCGTGGTGGCAAAGGGAGCAGTTTTGTAGCTTCTCCGGCAAAAGGGAACCAAAGTGTTTAGCGATCGCAGCGCGATGAGCTGGATTGGCAGCCAACTGACTGCTTAGAAGGATCGCCCATCCGACGTTAAGAAAGAGATATCGAAAAAGCATTTTCACTAGGCAATCGCTCTCTAAAATTTTTTTGAAACTGTGGCGATGGCGGAGCTGATGGATGGGGAGATCCGCTGTAAACCGACCCTTCAGGTACCCCGTATTGTAATCCAAACAGCGATCAAAGATGGAGCGAAGTGCTACAGCAGTGATCCGCTCAGGTGGCTAGGAGAAAAACCCAGTTTGCGGTGCAAAGAACCCAGTTTGCGGTGCAAAAAACCCAGTTTGCGGTGCAAAAAACCCAGTTTGCGGAGTGGAGATCCCGGTTCATCTGGTATCGAACCGGGCACGCTTGGCAACGACGCGAGCGTGCCCAGGACGCGACACGAACCGAGCCCGCAAAACACGGGGCAACATGAAGGTGGTCGCGACAAGTACCCCAAAATTCACCCCCAAGACTGAGCTATCGAAGATTCTTGGTGTGATCAGCAACGATCATTCAAACGAACAAGACTCGGCCGAGCTGCTTGTTGACGCTCGATGCGAATCATTACCAGACGATTTGATGCGGCGGTCGATCGAATACCTCGTGGATCGCGCTGGCTAGGTGGCGGTCATTTTCTGAGGATGCTACGCGCTTGACGACCCCATGACTACCTACGTTCTCGCGGGCAGCAAATGGAAAAACGGGGGTCAGTTTGAATCATCCGCGACCGAGAGTCGTTCGAGCAGTTGGTGAATCAGACCGATGCGCCGAAGCGGAATGTTTTCGTGTATTCGGCTGGCCCAGCGATGTTCCAACCTGTTGCACGAAGAAGAAACTGAAACTGCGGTGGGGAGCATTCACCGACGCTCGTAAATCAAACTGCAAGAGCCGGATGTTAACCAGTCATTCGAATTCTCGCCCAAGCTTAGGGGGGACGGGAAACCATACTTCGATATCGGTGACGCGGCTCAGTCTTCTGCGATGCAGTACAAGTGCTTTGCTCCTCTGAGGAACAACTGATTGCCTGCTATCGCCGGTGACGCATCGAAGTGTTCGTTCAAAATGTTTGCGGCGATCGGTTCGTAACGGCGCGAGTGATTTAGGACGACGGTCGTGCCACCTCGGCCAACGAAGTAGATTCGGCCGTTTGCAGCGACTGGCGATGAATAGATATTAGAAATTCCATTGATACGCTGAGGCCCAAAAACCAGTTCACCGGATTTCGAGTCTACGCAACGTAGGATCGCCTGATTGGACTGATTGAAGTAAAGCAGCCCATCGTAGAGCACGGCCGATGGCACATAGGGAGTTCCCTTGTTCATCGACCAGCGAATCTTTTCGGAATTCGAGATGTCACCGGTTTCTGTCAGTGGTATCGCCATTGCTGCATAACCCTGATAGCCACTCATGCAGATCACGTAATCGCCTTCGACCTGCGGGCACGGTGTACAGTTGCCGGTCAGGCCGCTGCATTGCCAGATAATGTCGCCAGAATCCAGGTCATAGCTGCGAACGAAATTACTGGCGCTGGTGATGACCTGAGTCCGTTCACTGTGTTCAAGAACGAGAGGCGTTGCCCAGGCGTTGTCTTCATCCCGGTCTTTACGCCAGACGGTCTTGCCGGTTGCCGCTTCGAGAACTTCGATCGACCCTTTGTGCCTGTGGTCGCGAACGATGACCAGCTTGTCGCCATACAATACCGGAGAACAGCCCTCCCCGAGACTTGACCCGACTTGGGCTTCACCCAGATTTCGTTCCCACAACCTCCTGCCTTCCAGGTCATAGCAAAACAGGCCGGCGGAACCGAACCAACAGAAAAGTCTTTCTCCGTCCGTCGTCGGCGATGCTGATGCGAAATCGTTGTCGTTATGTGCGCCCTCGTGAGGAATCTTTTTCGTCGCGATATCCCTCCAAAGCTCTTGTCCCGTGTTGCGGTCGAGGCAAACCACCATGAATTCATGCACGGCATTCGGCCGCTTGATGTCAAAAAAATTTGTCTTTGGTTGATCTTTGGGGTCAGGAATGGATGCGTCTTTTTCATTCGTTTTTACGGCGGTAAGCACAAAGACTTTGTCCTCCCAAATGATCGGAGTTGAAGTGCCGTTTCCGTCGATGGCAACCTTCCATTTGATGTTCTCCGTTTCGCTCCATGTCACTGGCGGATCGCCGGATGCCGAAACTCCGCTGTTCAATGGTCCTCGCCATTGAGCCCAGCTGTTGTCGGCACTGGATGATGACACGTGTGCAAACACAAGAACAAGGCTGCAGAAGGGAATCGCGAGTTTCATAAGTGATCCTTCGAGGGACGGTTTGATCGGGTGATGGTAGCGGAACTCGTCCATCGGTTCGACTGCTTACTTTATCGGAATGGTTTCTGACCGAAAGTCGTGACGAGTTCCCCGTGCCGATCGCTGCCGGAGCTAGGACAGGAGGTCCGAGAATGTTGAGAGAATCCCCGATTCTCTGACCTTCAGTTGGGCAATCTTCGCGGGGTCATGACCATGATGAGAAAGGGGGTGATGCCCCGCCGGAACACCAGCGATGTTTGGTACAACTTGGTGATGCTGGATCATCAGGCTGTCGAGTAGTTCGGCAAGATGTTCCTTCTTGGCGTCGTCCAACTCGCCACGCAAGTGGCGATCGATCAGATCTTCTCAGTTATCGTTTTCGTTCATTGTGCATCCCTAAGGCTGGCCTAAGGCTGGTTTCTACGCACAAACGTATTTGCTTCTTGAATCGAAATAGCGTCTTCGGTACTGCCGAGATAACGGTGCGACGAACCGGCTCCATGCAGACACCACCTTATTCTGTGCAATCGTGGACATCCCTTTTCGCCGGCGTCGAAGACAGAAGGGGGCTAAAGGTTGCGACTATTTGCCGAAAAGCAGGCTCGATACACCTACACATGATTCGGCGCGAGCGGGAACAAACCCATCCCGTGACCTCTTTAGGGACGGCTCGTGCAGCATTCCTTCGACCAAATCAGCTGTGGCACGATGAGCGTGGCCGCGATTGCTACGGGATCTGTCCGTGATTATCGCAGAGACGAAGCACTTCGATAGCTCGGTCGTGTCCGAATAAATTGAACACGGTAGGATGCAGACCGTAACGGCTAACCGATCAAAGACGTTGCGTCGTGTGCGGGCATCAGTGCCGCCACTGCGAAGAAGTACTACGAAGAAGTACTACGCGATGACGGTGCAGTCATCGTTTGAACGGGCGATTCAAAACGGCGCGGGGGAATCTGAAAAGTACCCTAAAATTCAACCCGCGACCTAGCGAGCAATGACAATCATTCGCCCGCAAGCGAAAACGACGCAATCACAAACAGCAATCAAAACGGGGTTTTGATTGCTGACGATTGCCAGCGATTACCGTAACCAGTGCCCAGGGCGGGACTCGAACCCGCACAGCCGCATTTGGCCGGGGGATTTTAAGTCCCCTGTGTCTGCCAATTCCACCACCTGGGCATTTCGCGTTTTTCGCAATGTTTTAGGCGTTTTTTGTCGTCCAGCCTGACGGTGGATCAGGGAACTACGCCTCTCAGTGACGCCAGAATCAGGCATACTCAGCGTTGCCGCTCGGCCGATTCCCATGCTCGTAGGAAAATTACCATTAGGACAATGACCCCCATCGAGTGGATCATCAACACAACGACTCTGCCGCCGGTTCGGTGCAAAAGTGTATCAAAACCAAGCGAAGCTGCCAGTAAGCGCACCGCCAACTTGCCAAGAAAAGACTACTCTTCTATCTGCGATCGAGAACCGTTCAGAAGAGGAAAAAGTTCTGCAAAACCGCTTTTTATCATGAAGTCAATCCGGTTATTGACGATCGTCATTGGGGGCGGAGACTAGCGTGGATTTTCACCGATGCCACATTCTGAAAAAAACTAGTTCGGACAAAGAAGAAGCTGAGCTTATTGTTGACAAAAAGTGTCGTAACGATTTGCGTTGTAACGATTTGCTTCGACGAGAAAGTCCTGGCACCGGTTCGCAACCTTGACCTTCCAATGCTTTTCCCGTTCGCACTCACCAAAGACCCTAGATCAAGCAGATCATACGTATCGCGGCGAACGCG
>JADHOA010000271.1 GCA_016779185.1 Rubripirellula sp. | reverse complement strand
GTGACGGATCGGTCGATTGCCGACCATTACGACGCTTTTGTGGCGGATACTCCGCTATGCAGGGTGGATGAAGCGATTCTGCAGGAAATTCTTCCTCAAAGAAAAAAAGATCCCAAGCCGTCTCTCGAATCGCTCGAGGTTGAACGAAATCCAGTGGTTTTTGATTTTGGATGCGGCACTGGACGCGCTGCTTTTCCCCTCGCCGATCGGGGGTATCGGGTGGTCGCGGTCGATTTGAGCCAGCGAATGCTTCAGGTGGTCAACGAAAAATGGCGGCATCGCAATTCAAACAGCGATTCCTCAGTGTTACCGATCACCAATCAGTCTACCCGCCCCATTCAAACGCTTCGGGCAAACCTCGTGCAGCTCGATTGCATTGCCGAGAATGTAGCCGATTACGGGATCTGCCTTTTCAGTACACTCGGAATGATTCAGGGAAGCGATCATCGTTCCGCTTTCCTACGCCACGCGCATCGTATTATCAGGCCAGGCGGCGGATTCTTGATTCATGTTCATCATCGCTGGGCTGCGCTGCGAGAGTATGGAGGGGTTCGGTCGTTGTTTCGGTCGCTCATTCAGTCGTTGGCTCAAAGAAAAAGCGAATTTGGCGACACGGTCTATGCCTACCGTGGCCTCGAGAAAATGTTCATGCACCGTTTTTCCAAATACGAACTGATTGCCGATCTCAAGAAGTCAGGATGGCAAGTCGAGAAGGTCTGGAGGATCTCGATTGATGGCAGTACTTTTGCCAAGAGATTTGCGATACCCGGTGGTTACATCATCCACGCCAAATCCGGAAAGCCTACCGCGGATTCGGATCTGCGTCCGATTGCAGCTCCGCTCATCAACGCCAGCGAATGCAACCCTACCCATTAACTCTCGCAAATGAGCCCTCGCAAAATCTCATCGTGTTATGAATCGTTTTCAACGAATTCTTTTGTGGAATGGGCGATCGAGGACGTATCAGTCAAGGCGAACGAGGCATTTGGAGCCGCTTGTACCCGACGCTATGGCACGAAAGCTCCCCATCGCCCTACACTACTAGCGGCAGAATCGTACAAATGCCGCGTGATTGATGTGATGCGAGGCAACTCAAAGGCTGATAATTCAACCGCTGAACGATTATCGCTTCACCCTCTTTTCGTGTCAGATTCGATCGTTCGATGAACTTCTCCAACCAGCAAAGACTCCCCATGCGTTCTTCTTGTGCCTTTCGCGGAACCATGCCGATTCTGCGTTTAATTTTGTGTGGATTTGCGATTCATGGGACCTACCTGAGGTCGGTCGGTTTTGCTCAAGTGGCATTTGTATCCGAAGAATCGCAAGACCAAGCTGAGCTCGTGGGGCCACGAGCACTCTCGCGTGCTTTTCGCAATGCTGCAAGACAAGCGACTCCCGCTGTTGTTACGATTTTGTCTTATGGTCAGCAAGACGCTTTTGGAGGACAGAATCAATCGGACTCTGGTGGCGAATCAGGGGAAGACAATCGCCAGAGCAATGACAAGGAATTAACCGGAATCGGTAGCGGCGTGATCGTATCGCCTGACGGACGAGTCATTACCAACAATCATGTGATTGCTGGAGCGAAACGAGTTGTTGTGCAACTGGCTGACGAAACCGAGATCGAAGCGATTGAGGTGCGAGGCGATGCCGATAGTGATGTCGCAACTCTGCAGATCAAAAGAGAAGAACCCTTTTCGAACGCGGGAATCGCTGACTCGGATCTTCTCGAAATCGGAGATTGGGTGCTCGCGATTGGAAGCCCGTTTCGACTTGAAGCGACGGTCAGCGCCGGGATTATCAGCGCAAAAAATAGAACGTTACAGCGAATCAACCGTGGTCGGCTCATTCAAACCGACGCAGCCATCAATCCGGGGAATTCGGGTGGTCCGTTGATTGATCTCGATGGAAAGGTGGTGGCGATTAGCACCGCAATTGCAACACGCAATGGTGGATATCAGGGTATCGGATTTGCAATCCCGATTAACCAAGCGTATTGGATCGCCAATGAGTTGGCGATTCATGGGGTTGTGCGACGCGCTGCGATTGGCGTGCGCATGGCAGAGTTGAATCCGAAAATCGCATCGCGATTTAATCTTACCGCCGGACTTGGTGTTCTTGCCTACCAAGTCATCGAGAATTCAGCAGCGGAAAGAGCGGGAATTCAGCCACTTGATGTCATCATGGAATTTGCTGGTGAACGTGTTCGTGATCCAGGAGCGTTGCAAGAAGTGATTGAGCGTCTTCCGGTCGGATCAACCCAATCCGCGAAAATCTATCGCAATGGTGAGGAGATCATGATCGATGTGACGCTCGCATCACTCGAAGATCCAACCCTGCAAGACGATCAATCTGATGAAGAAAACGCCGAGGGTGACAAGTCGAACAAGGAATCATCGAACGAGGAATGATGTGGGCTAAATTTTTTACAACGGATCAAACTCCGTCGAGTAGTTCACGAACAAAGATCGGATCGGGGTTGCTCTTGCCGCTCTTGTCGCAACGAAAGTACTCGCTGACGTATCGAACGGGTATCTTTTTTTCGGGAACCTTGAACCGATCACCCTTTTGCAAGACGGGGCGATACTCGTCCATCTTTCCAAATTGACGAGTGCCAGCAGCTTGGCAAGGGAACCAATAGCCTTCGCCCTGTGTATCTTCGAGATAAAATTCTGGATAGCAGTGATCCGGAATCCAAACCATGCGAGCCGGGATGCGAGCGTTGCGGCACAACGCAACGAATAGACTCGTCATCTCTTCACAATCACCTTTGCCGTCCGTCAACGCTTCGGAGGCATTCTTTAGTGAGCCTTCCACATATTCCACTTTCTCACGAACGTAGTCATAGATTTGTTCCACCCTTTGCCAATCATTTTCCGCCTCCATTTGAGCAAGTTCGCGAGAAGCAGCTTTGATTCTTCCATGTGAAGCATCGATGTAGGGACTGTTACCCATAAAGAGACGCAGTTCACGTGATGGTCGAGTGGGGATCACGAGGTCGGCTGTTTCTTCGGGACCAAGAATTCTCGAGCGGTCTATCTTGAATTCGAACAACGCATTGACAGAGGAACCAGCCGGCACACGTGCCATCTGCACCACCACCTGCCTCGCGCCGCCTGGAAGATCTCTGACCTCCCATTTGGTTACCGATGGATCGATCGTTTTACCCATTAGCTCGACTGTCTGTTCTGGCCACGCCATAGGAACCGCAAAGGTTGCTAGGACGTTCGTGCAGGAAACTGGTGTTTCCAGAATGAGACCGATTCGCCAAAGCTGAGTCTGTGGCGACTCATACGACAATCGTTTGGAGACTTCTGGGGTTGTCTCATCCGTTGCGGTCGCCGCTGGTTCTAGTGCCTCCTTGTCAGACGCTTTATTCTCCGTCTCGCCAAGTTGTTGCCCCAATACACTCTGGGAAAGAATACTAGAAGAAATTCCCGCCAATGACACACTCCATGCAGAGGCGATGCCCCATTTTGAGCTTGCACCTAAAAACTTTCGCCTTGAGCTCATTTTTACTGGCATTTTTCTTGGACGCATATCTGACGTTCGTTCAATGTGTATCAGTGATGAAAAGCTAGACGCCGACTTTTTATCTTATCACTCTGCCACTCAAACTTGTAGAAGTTTGTTGTGGTCCTACCGCAGTTTCAACACGTAAGTGATCGGAATCACGATTGAATGAATGTGGAACAAGCCTCAAGTGCAATTCGCTCTCTCGTCAACACTGACGCGTCGTCAGGAATTGATACATTTCCGCCGGCGGTTTACCGTGGGTGGATGGGCGTCTCGCGAGGGTAGTCAAACATCGGATTAGAAAGCGATAGGAATCGCAAACCGATAAGCGGCCGAAGGAAAGAAGTTTGAAGAGGTTTAGAAAATTGGTTTAAACGCCGTCCGCACTAAACATCGAGACTGCGCGCGTTGACTAGCCCTAGTTGATGGACGACTCGTCCACCCCTCGTGACAAATTGGATGCAGAAACTCCGAAGCTCTCGGGGTGTAGACATACAAGCCGTCTACGCCGTCAAAAGCTGACTGGGTGTCCTGAGGAGATAGGTCTTGGAGTGCCTGATGTGAATGTAAATCTCGGTCTAGAGATCTTTTCCATCTGGCTTGGTTTCTTCCCAAATGATTTGGCTGCCATCTGAGTCGAATTTTCGTGCGTTGAAGCCGTCAGCACCGGTGGTTCCAGGTTGGGTATAAGGATCTACATGATCATAACCACAGACCGACTCCCCGATCCCACGATACGCGTGAGTGCCGGGAGGGCAGCCACATGGATCATGAGAAGTAGCAACTGCACCGCGGTTGCAGATTCCGCAGCGAGCACCTTTTCCGAAGATAAAATTTTTCATCCCACTGCATCCGACTCCCAACGGCAAAATCGTTACAAGTAGGATGACAGAGAATACACGACGATTCATCTCAAATTCCTTGATATGCAAAGCGGGCTTTTTCGGCAGACTACGCTGCTCGACCGAACAAAAGTACGTCGTGTTTGGTGATGTGCAAATGCAACGCGGTTTTTTTTCAGCAACAATAGTAGCAACGCCGTTTAGCTCACCTTCGAAGGGTTTTCTGACACAATGAGATTCGGGTTAGCCACCACCACGCGCTCGCTTACGTTCCTCTTGGCAGTTCTTCTGTTTTGGGATCGGTTACCGCTGCACGGTCAGGAGAATGGCTTATCCGATGATTCAGATGGGCTCCCCGATGTAGGCCAAGTCAATCCTGACGATCGGATTTGGCTGCTTAGTACGCGTGGCCTCGTTTCCCGTGCATCGCAGGTTGATTTAAATGAGCCAAACTTCGAAATATCCCTGCTCACCTCGAACAACAGGTTTGAAACACGTGGGTTCGATGAATTTTTTGATGCAATTTCGCAACGGCGCAGGTCGGTGATTTACGTCCATGGGAATCGGTTTTCCGCTGAAGACGCTATCACCCGCGGTTGTTGGGTTCACGCCAATATTGCAATTCGTGATGTGAATGCACCGCTGGACTGGATCATTTGGAGTTGGGAAAGCGACAAGAACGGCATTCTGGTTCGCGATGCAAGACTCAAAGCGAATCGTACAGAGGGTCAAGGAATTTACCTCGCATGGTTGCTTCGTAAACAGGCAAAACACGGTAATCCAACCACGCTAATCGGTTACAGCTTCGGTGGGCGAATCGTGACAGGGGCCTTGCACGCTGCAGCGGGTGGAGAACTCGGTGGGGTATCGTTGGAGGGTGAACCGGCACTGGGGGCACCGTTTAATGCGGTGTTGATTGCACCAGCAATTGACAGCCTCTGGCTCGATGATCGAGGTTACCATCACCTAGCGACTCAAAATCTTGATCGTCTCTCTTTGTTGTACAACCGACGTGACGCGGTGCTGAAACGATACTGGCTGATTGACCGTGTTCAAGGACGCTTGGCGCTTGGGTATACCGGGCCAAGAAGTTTTGCGCCGCGTTTTGACGGTAGTTCTTTGCCAGTGCTGTCCCGTGACTGCTCGGATTCGATCGGCGTAAAGCATGATGAGCTTTACTATTTTCAAAAAACGTGTCATGCCGGACGAGAGATCGCTTCGTTAATCAATCAGCAACCGGCCGCAGAATGAAGTCAACCGCTGATACGTTCGCGACCGCGGTCACCTTGCGTTCCTATTGAGTTCACGTTTGACGTGATCATTGAAACTCATTCAATCATGATGCACGTTAGAGTCCCACTTCCGTTAACGATTTATTCGAATCGAAGATAAGATTCGTTGACGTGATTAAGTCGCGTGCCAAATCACTGACAGACGCCAAGTGGACTGCAAACCAACGCACCAACCCAATCAGGCAACATGGAACCAACCACTGACAGGATCGGCTATCTCAACGGTCAATGGATGCCTCATCAGGAGATGCGAATCGGCATTGATGACAGCGGATTCCGTCAAGCAATCACCGCGGTTGAACGATTGCGAACTTACGGCGGCCGTATTTTTTCGCTTGAAGCTCATTTGCGACGTTGGGAGTGGACAACCGAGAAACTTGGCATCCGCGGGCTTCCGGACGGTGACGAAATCACTTCGCTGCTTTCACAACTTCTTGCAACCAACCAAGAGCTAATTGATCGGCAAGGAGACATCGGGGTGACGATGTTCTCTACACCGGGTGAAATCGGTTCAGCTAGTCCTACCATCGGCCTACACCTTAATCTGCTCAACCATGAACGAATTGCAAGGCATCAGCGAGAGGG
>JADHOA010000270.1 GCA_016779185.1 Rubripirellula sp. | reverse complement strand
CACCAAACAGCGATTGATCTTTCTTGGGTCTATTCGTTTTGGAAATTAGCGAATCAAACCATTGGTGATCATTATTGATCTTGTAGCTTTAGCACAGGCAGTCGCCCACGCTGGTCAATTTGTACCCGAATTGCGTCTGGTGTTTGATCAGTAGGAATGGGGCGAAAGGTCGGGTCAATGCTTGGGGGAGTCCAACGACTGCCCTGAACGGTTCCTCGTCGCTCGAATTCTTTTTCAATAGCCAAGCGTAGTTCTGACTTCTTAAGGCACCAAAGTGGAGCAATTAGAAAGTCAGGTGGTGCATCTCCACTAATTCGTTCAACGATGACATGAGGTGGAATGCGTTCGAGGAAGTCCACCAGTGTCTGAAGATAGGTGTCGTATTCCATCATCTCAACCTTACCCTCTAGGACTTCGGTTCCGAGTGGAGTTCCTCGAACCGCATAGAGGTTGTGGAGTTTGATGGCGTCAAAACCAAGTCGTCCGATCTCTTCTGCAGTTTCCATCATCATTGCGTGCGTTTCCCCCGGGATTCCGAGGATTACATGAGCACACGTTTCGAAATGACGATTTCGACTGCGATCAATCGCGTTGATCATATGCGCATGATTGTGCGCACGGTTCATCCATTTTAGAGATTCATCATGAATGGATTGCATTCCGTACTCGACCGAAACATCGCTGGTTTTTGCAAGTCGTTCAATCAGGGTTAAGACGGAATCGGGGACGCAATCCGGTCGGGTGCCGATTGCAAGGCCGACAATTTCTGGATGGATGGAAACGGCAAGCTCAAAGATTTCTTCCAACTGCTCCACCGGAGCATAGGTATTGGTGGCGGGCTGAAAGTAGGCAATGAAACCTGATACCTTCGAATACCTCCGTCGAACCGTTTCTATTCCCTGACGAAGTTGATCCGCGACTTTTTGGAGGCGAACTCGACGAGAGGGGCTGAAGGATCGGTTGTCGCAAAAGTTGCAGCCACCTTTGGCCACGGCTCCGTCCACATTTGGGCAAGTGAAGCCCGCGTCAATGCTAACGCGTTGGATTCGGCCTCCATGCTTTCGCTTCAGGAAAGCACCAAATGAGTTCATCACATGGCCTTCTCGCTGCCAAGCGAGTCGTGATTCGTCGGTTTGATTCTTGTTAAGATTCAATGGGCCGCTTGATGTCCGCCAAGTTTCTGAAAAAATACTACACGGAGTGATTTTAGCTGGAACACAGCCATTTGCAGGAGGGGGCGGACTTCGACTGCCTTTCAGCCGGTCAATCGTTGTAATCGGTACGTGGTGTTACGGTTGGTCGACCTAATTTTGTGCAACGATTCTGTTAGAGATTTTTTTGAGTACGATAGTTTCCGTTTGTCGGATGGACTACCTTAGACACTTCGGTGATCGAATAGGATTCGACGTTTTGACGGTAATGAAGTTCCTGCTGGATGGCTTTTCGCCTCTCCGGTGAAGGCGGTTTAGCGAGAATGGGACAAATGAGGCGTGTTGCAAGGCTGCGAGCAGATCACTGGTGGGGAACGACTCGCCGGTCTGCACTTCTAACGCTGATTTTTCAACTTCGTTGTGCACAACTAGAGGGTCGAAAGCGTTCTTGAAGTGCTACGGAAAGACACCGTGATATTTTTGGCGATGCGAAAATTTTGATTTTGGGCTGCGATTCGTGAGTGAAATAAACAAAGAGTATGCTGGCCAGTACGGGCAATTGACACCCTGTGGAGGTGGAGATCCGATTCCTTTGATCAAGGATCGCCTCACCATCGGGAGACGCGATGAGTGCGATATTGCTTTGAAATTCAAGAATGTTTCTAGCCAGCATTGTCGCTTGACCCTAGAGCAGGGTTATTGGTTTATCCGAGATCTCAACAGTCGCAACGGAACCAAGGTGGCCGGTAGAACGGTCATTCGCAAGCGAGTGGACCCAGGTTCTTTGGTTGCGATTGCCCGTCATGAGTACACACTCGATTACGATCCGTTGGAACTCGGTGCCTACGGGCCTCCGCCCGCCGACGATGATTACGTGGATGAGATGATGCGACAGTCCCTTATGGATCGAGCGGGAATCAGAAAGCGTCGAGAGAATTCGTTCTCGCGGCGTCAGTCTCTCGACGACTGATCCCATGGGGATAACCATTCCCTACGCGCCTAAACGCGTACCGCATTTGCCGGTGACGGATGCTAAATCGCATCTCACTTGGATGGTTGTTTTCTCAATCGGTGTCGTTCTTCCCACCCTGCCGTAATGGTTAAGAAGTCGTCGAAAGCCCGCGGCGTCTGTGCAAAATTGTCTGCTTCGTTTCTTCAGACGCGTCTGCGTTTGCTCGTCTTAGAGCGACTTTTTTCTGCGTGGCTAGCAGCGTGGTGTTTTAATGCTGCGTTTCAGCGTTATCGTTGCTTGATAGGTTGACGGCATTTACTGCGTCATCGATTAGATGAAGGTTTATAATCCGGTACAATCGAAACTTTGTTTTACTCATCTCGCTTCGGGTAAATTTTGATGCTTTGTAATCTCCAGATGTGGCGAGCTAATCTGCCAATCTGCTTCGCTCGTTTTGGTTTTTGTGCTTACCTTGTTGGTCTGCTATTCATTGAAAGCGTTGATGGGGATGACCGCCGTGGTCAACGTGACTCAAGGCCTAATATTGTTTTTTTGCTGGCCGATGATCAGTGCACCTATTCAATGGGTTGTTACGGAACCCCGAACGTTCAAACGCCACATTTAGATCGTCTTGCTCGAGATGGGGTGGTGTTTGACAAGCATTACGACACGACCGCCATCTGTATGGCTAGTCGAGTGAACATCATGACGGGGAAATACGAGTACAAATCGGGGTGCAACTTTGAGCACGGTCCGCTTCTGGAGGATCATTGGCTCGAATCGTATCCCATGCTTTTGCGCGAGGCTGGATACAAAACAGCCTTCGCGGGGAAGTTCGGTTTTGAGGTTTCAAAGCAGCCAAGTGGAAAAAGCTGGTTGCCTGAGAATGATTTTGATCGCTGGGGTGGTGGACCTGGCCAAACGAACTACCAGACCTTACGTAACCCATCGATGAAAAAGTATGCCAAAGAGTATCCTCACTCCACCTTGTCTTACGGAGCTTTTGGCCGTGATTTTATCCTTGATACATCAAAGCAGTCGCAACCTTTTTGTCTTTCGATCAGCTTTAAAGCACCGCATCATCCCACGACCCCAGATCCGCAATTTGATCATGTGTACCGGGGAAAAACGTTTGTCAAACCATTGAACTTTGGACGTGAATATGGCGAGCATTTTTCTGCACAAAGTCGATTGGGTCGGCAGTTTGAACGGTTCCATTCTTGGAACTACAGCGATGACTACGATCGTGTCATGGCGACCTATTATCAACAGATTTATGCGATCGATGTTGCTGTTGGTATGATACGTGAAGCCATCAACGATGCCGGGATTGAGCGAGAAACCGTTGTGATTTACACCTCGGATAATGGTTTTTTGTGTGGTTCTCACGGTTATGCGTCCAAGGTGCTTCCCTATGAGGAATCATCACGAGTGCCTCTGATTATCTACGATCCTCGGAACACGCAGGCACAACGGAAAGCTTCCGCAATTGCTGCGGCTTTAGACGACGAGCAAGTTCTCAATGCCGACGAGCTGCAGGCAGAGGCAAGCGACAACAAATCGTTTGCGGGCGATTCTGTGGTTCAGGATCTATCGAGTTATCGTCGCTGTTCCGCTTTGACCGGAAACGTTGATCTTGCTCCTACTATCCTATCAATTGCTGGTGTGCCTCTGCCGATTAACATGGATGGTAAGGATTTGATGCATCTTTACGAAGATCCTCAGCAATCTCACCATGAGTGGTTGCCTCTGATGAATGTTTGGGGGCCAAGTGACGTCCACAGCTTGGCTGTAGTGGCGGGAGATTGGAAGTACATTCGCTGGCCTGCTACCGTTGACGGCTTGGAACCATCCGAGGAGCTTTATCAACTTACGGTGGATCCGATGGAAATCACCAATTTGATTAACTTGCAGGACGTTGCTGTTGATCGTGATCGACTGCGATCGATTTATGACAAGGTAGTCGAACACTGGCAGACCGAGGGGGTGAGTTACCATCGGTACCCAGATTCAGTTGCGCGTTTCAAACGATCAAAATGAACGCGTGAACGTGGATCATCAGTAGGCAACGAGGCATAACCAGGTATCGTTTTCGGTTTAACTTTGCTTTCCCTTCGGCTTCGTTCCAAGAAAAACAACCAAAGCTTCTGACGGATTGATAGGTGCTGTTTTTTTGCTTCTCGCAAAACGGATTCTCTTCAACTTCTAATCTTTGAACGATTGGCAATGATGCTACTTCCTCGATTATCAATTCTTCGGGTTGTATTTTTCGTCTTATGCGCATTCGCCGCGTCGATAACCTTGGCGGATACGCCCGAGGTTGCCCCGCTGCCGAATATCCTTGTGATCTACACGGATGACCAAGGCTGCGGGGATGTAAGCTGTCTCAATCCAGAAGCCAAGTTCTTGACCCCGAATCTGGATCGATTGGCCTCCGAAGGAATTGTGTTTACCGACGCACATTGCAGCGATACGGTTTGCACTCCAAGTCGTTACGGTTTGTTAACCGGGCGATACTGTTGGCGAACGGAGTTAAAGCGGGGCGTGTTAGGAGCTGAGCGTCCTTGTCTGATCAACGACGAACGAATGACCCTCGCATCACTATGCGCGCAACGGGGGTATGAAACAGCAATGATCGGTAAGTGGCATCTCGGGATGGATTTTCCCGGTGATCGCACAAAAAGAGATTGGAGTCAGCCGGTTACGGATATGCCTTTGGACAAGGGGTTTGGTTATTTCTTTGGTATTCCAGCATCGCTCAATTACGGCATACTTGCCTGGTTTGAAGGACGTTATGCAAAAAATCCACCGGTGTTCTACACGCAAAAAAAATCGAACGCGATTGCGTTGGATGATTATCGCATCATGCCGCCATACGACGAGGTTGCTCGTTTGCTCGGTGGCACCGACCAATGGGGGAATGTGAAAGGGCAACTTGAAATCGCAAGCGATTTTGTGGATTCCGAGTGTCTCACTCGGTTCACGGATAAGACCATCCAGTGGCTTGAGCATCATTGTCAGAATTCGGATGTTCGGAAACCATTTTTTGTCTATTTGCCATTCACTTCGCCTCATAAGCCCGTCATTCCGATCGATGCCTTTCGCGGCAAAAGCCAGGCGGGTGCTTATGGTGATTTTATGATGGAAACCGACTGGCAAATCGGACGGGTTTTGGATTCGCTAGACCATCTAGGGGTCAGCCAAAATACTTTGGTTGTTTTTTCCAGCGACAATGGACCGGAGAATACTTGGAGAAAGCGTGCAGAGAAGTTTGCCCATCAGAGCAATTTGATTTATCGAGAAGGCAAGCGTTCGATCTACGAGGGCGGGCATCGTGTGCCGTTTTTTGTTCGCTGGCCAGAGCGGATTGCCCCTGGCCAAACTTCTGCTAGGCCGATCTGCCAAACTGATTTGTTGGCAACGCTTGCGGAGATGATGAATGTCACGCTTCCTGACGATTCCGCCGAAGATAGTGTTAGCTTTCTTGTTGATCTTTTCGCTTCGCAAGATGATCGATCGCAGGCGATTCGGCGTGAACCGATGATTCATCACAGCATCGGAGGCGGGTTCGCGATACGAGACCAACAGTGGAAGTTGATCATGCCGCATCGACGCCAGGCGATGGAGTTGTACGATCTTTCGATCGATCCTTCGGAAAAAAATAACGTGGTCGCGGATCACCCAGAAACCGTGCGATTGTTAACGGAGAAACTCACAAAGATCGTTAAAAATGGCCGGACCACCGATGGGGCCCCGCAGCCTAATGACACCGAGTGGTGGGACGATTTGACTTGGATCTCGCCGTAATATTTGCCCTGGCTGGTCGCTGTGCGGATCAGTTTCTGGGTTGTCGCGTTACCGGCCTGTTCGAGCGAGACGAAAGAAAATTTTGTGCGTCTGTTAATAACAAGAATGGCGGGTCGGGATCCTTTAGTGAACGGCGCCGCCAAAAATCTCACCTAGTTTTGCATCATCGGCAGGGTGAACCCAGCGTAGGTCGACGCAAAGCTTATCATCGTTAACGGTTGTAAGGACGCATGGATAGTCGTCTATTAGTTTGCGGTTCCATTGATCGGCGTTCAATGATTGGTGTCGAAGCAATAGTTGCTGAGAGGGAAGTGTCCATTGCTGATCGGAACTT
>JADHOA010000014.1 GCA_016779185.1 Rubripirellula sp. | reverse complement strand
GTTGCTGAGCCACCAGTTGCTGAGCCACCAGTTGCTGAGCCACCAGTTGCTGAGCCACCAGTTGCTGAGCCACCAGTTGCTGAGCCACCAGTTGCTGAAACTCGGGCCGCTGCCGTTGACGCTGAAGCGACCAATGCGCAGTCCTCTGCGGACAATGGTGATTCCGAGGCAGCCGATAAGGCGGTCACTACTGAAGCATCTGCTGATGCAGGTAACACTGCTGATTCGGATGGCGGGGATAATGGATCCGAGGGCACGAAGTCCGGTAACGCATCATCGAAGAAACAAAAGAAGGTTTCTCCGCGGCAGCGTCGTCGTCGCTGGCTTGTTAGTGTCCTGAAACCTCTCGCGGGCAAGCGTTTCGCTGGTGATAAGCTCAGTGCGTTTCAGGTGGTAATGCTCGGCCGCGCCCTGAGGAGTCAGGTTGTTGTCTGTGCGTTTGAGTACAACGCAACCAAGCTAGTTGCCGAGCTACAGAGAGTGGCGGGTTCGATCAACCGGCATTTTGAGGCAAAATTGCAGGAAATTATCCTCCAGCACGAGGGAGTGATTCGCGAAGCTGGTGAAACGGCTTGGTGGGATGATCTTCACGAAAAGGCATCGACGAAGTTGGTGTCGATCACTTCTGATCATCTTGCAAGGCAGGTGAATCGCGGTGCTGTGGAGGGTCGCGTGGTTCTGGCGATTGATGCAGTAGGCCCACGCACTGCAGCCACATCGATTGTCTGTGCCGATGGACGAATTCTTCACAACGAAGATTTGCCGTGTCAGCTTTCCACCGCCATGCGTACCCAAGCGGTCAACCGTCTCGGCGAGTTGATTCACAGTTATCATGTTGACTTGATCGTTATCAGCAACGGACCCTCACGTCGCGCAACGATGGTGGCGCTCGGCGATCTGATTCAGCAGTCACCCGAAGGGTCGGTTCGCTGGACATTAGCGGATCGAAACGGAGCCGACGTCTATGCGAGCAGTTCGATTGCTGACGATGAGATGCGTTCGACTCCTAGGCGATTCCGAGCTGCGGCTTGGCTTGCGTTCTCTGTTTTGCAACCTGCACAAGCTTTTGCCAAAGTCGATCCGCTCAAGCTTCGTCTCAGTTCATTCCAACGCGAGCTCGAAGATGATCAATTGATCAACACGCTCGATCATGTCATTGTCAGCGGAGCATCGCGTGGGGGCGTCGATGTGAACTCGGCACCCGTCTCTTGGCTCACGAGAATTCCTGGGGTAAGCCCAGAGGTGGCTGCAGCAATTGATCAGGCGAGACGCGAAACACTCTTTGGTTCTCGCGAGGCACTGAGTCAACTCGATCAGTGGGGAGCCGGATCGGGTAGTCGGCAAGCGTTGCCGTTCCTGCGGGTATTTGGGAGCGAAAAAACACTCGATGGAACCCTGATCCATCCCGATGATTATGTTTTAGCTGAAAAGCTTGCCAACGCACTGGAAATTGAACTTCCGCCTGCGAGCCCACCTGGTTATGTCGCACCAGATTTTACTACCGAGGAAGATCCAACTACCAAGAATCAGATCTCTGAGGCGCCGGTCGTCCAGAAGCCTTCGGAGGTGAAAGACTTCACCCATGCGGCGGAGGAAGCGGCAGATTTTTCCATCAATGATTCGTCGGCGGCCGATCACACGGATGCGTCCAGTGAGCAGGTTGCTGCTATGCCGGAGGATGGAGATTTGCCGGCGGATGAAACCGTTTCGACGCTCGAGACGGAAAGTTCCTCAACCGAAGCATCGAATCAGGCCGATGACGCTTCCGCAGCGACACAGCAGAAAGAGGAAGAGGCTACTGCCGATGAGGAAGCCTCGGTGGATTCCATCGATTCCACTCCTGCGACTGCACAGGACGAAGCTGGTCAAGCTGATACAGAATCTAGCCAGCAAGACACGGTTAGCGAGGACGCCGCTGCTAGCAATGCCAGTGGGTCTGTTCTTGACAAAGAGTCAATTCCTGAGCCAGTGCGACGTGTTCGACCTGAGGCAGCCAAGGTTGATAAGTGTGTCAAGGAATGGCAGGTGGGCAGTCGTCGATCCCACCAACTCGTCCAATGGCTCTGTGATCCTTTCGGAGACAGTGATAGCTCTGGTAGTTCACCGGCTGTGCTCAGCGGAATTCCATCCACGAAAACCCTCAAGTCGGGTGAAAAGGTGATCGGTGTGGTCGTCGGTGTGATGCCGTTCGGTGTCTTCGTCGAATTGGCTCCTGATTGCAGTGGTCTGGTTCACGTGAGTCGCATTTCGGATTCATACGTCGAGGATCTGCACGAAGCGGTGCAGGTTGGAGATGTCTTAACCGCTTGGGTGACGGGTATCGATGAGAAACGCCGTCGCGTTGCTTTGTCCGCGGTATCTCCCGAGCGAGAAGCGGAACTTGAGGCGTCTAGGCAGGCGAATCGAGCCAATAACCCAAGAGGTAGTCGCGGCTCGTCAGAAGGCAATCGTCGAGGTCGTGGTGGTCAAGAGAATCGTGGTGGAGGAGAAAGGCAGTCAGGATCCGTTCAAGGGAGTGGCGATAGTAAACGCGGTGGAAAGCCAAGCGGATCGGCGGGCCGAGGAGATGCTCGCGGCGGTTCACAGCGCCGAGATGCCGGAAATCGGGGGCGATCGAATCGATCAGGTGGTGGATACCGTGGGCGGGATCGTAAGCCCGAGTCTTATGGTGTTGTCAGCAAAGCGGAATCCAAGCCGATTTCGGATGCGATGCAGAAAGGAGAAGAGCCACTACGATCCTTCGGTGACTTGATGCAGTTCTTTGGCAATTCAACTGCGTCTAAACCTGCTAAACCTAAAGCTGAACCCAAGCTCAAAGCGAACGACGAGCCGAAGCCCCAAGAGTCAGTAGAGACGACGCCGGTGGAGTCCACGCCTCCCACGCAAAGTGACGTGGTGAAACAGGACGTCGCAAGCGAGCAAAGTCAGAGTGCTGATCATTCCTCCGATGCGGCAGGAAGCCCCAAGGAAGAGTCGTGAGCATGGGTGATGATTTTGAATCACGATTGGAGTCGGCTATTTCGAGAGGGCGTGAGCGAGCCGGACACAAGGCGTCGCAGGCTCGCCAGCAGGAGTTAACCGAAGAAGAGAAGCGGCGTCTTCACACCACGCATCGGTTAGCCCTCTCTGAACGAATCGAGTCGGCGATCCAGCGTGTCGCAGATCATTTCCCGGGGTTCCGTCAAGAATCGATGTATGGGGAAGTCGGTTGGGGTGCTGCTTGTTACCGTGATGATTTGCGGATCGAGCAAGGAAGGCGAACCAATCAGTACAGTCGCCTTGAGATGGTGATACGCCCGCACACCGATTCTCATGTTCTTGACCTCAAGGGGAAAGGAACGGTGATGAATCGAGAATTGTTTAATCGAAACTTCTTCGTTCCTGTTTCAGAAGTGGATGTCGTGGAGTTCGAGAATCTCATCGATACATGGGCGATTGAGTACGCAGAGATGTACGCATCGAAGAGCTAGGGGGATGGTTCATGCATGAGCTAATTTTCGTCCGGGTTGCAGTACCACAATAAACCATGGTACTGCCGATACGTTACTGCTGACCCGTCGCTGGTGCGGCTCGCATGTTGGAGCCGCTAAGATTCATCGCAAGAATACCGACGGGCCGATCAGGCCGTTTGCATCTGCTTGGCGACTTTCAAAAGTAGGTCCTTGCTCTTTTGAATGCCTTCCATCTCGCCAATCTTGCCGCCTTCGTATTCGATGCCGACGTATCCGTTGTAGCCATGCTTTTCGACAACAAGTTTCATCATTTTGACATAGTCGGTATGGATCTCGTTTCCGTCGTCGTCAAAATCATGGGTCTTTGCGCTAACGGCCTTGGCGAAAGGCATCAGTTCGTCCACACCGCGATAGCGATCGTACTCTTCTGGGTTAGGACCTCGACTGATAAAGAAGTTTCCAAAGTCAGGAAGGGTTCCACAGTTATCCATGCCAACTTTTTGAATCACGCCTGCTAGCCAAGCACCATTGCTGCTAAGACCGCCATGATTTTCAACAATGACATTGAGACCTGACTTGGCAGCGTATTGACTCACTTTGCTAAGTCCATCCGCCGCAAGGGATTGTTGCTCTTGGAAGCTTCCGCGACTTGCGGCATTGACACGAATCGAATGGCATCCGAGGAACTTGGCAGCATCGACCCATTTAAAATGATTCTCTGCTGCTTGTTTGCGTTTGGTTTCGTCCGGGTCACCCAGACTGCCTTCGCCGTCCACCATGATCAACAGGCTCGTGACTCCCTCATCCGCAGCACGCTTCTTCATTTCTAGAAGGTAGTTTTGGTCCTTTGCTTTGTCTTTGAAGAACTGATTGACGTACTCGATGCCATCGATGTCGAATTCTTGTTTTGCGATGCGCGCGAAATCAAGGTTGGTGAGGTTTTTAGATGGGTCACGCAACGTTCGGTGAAGCGACCACTCTGCAAGTGAAATCTTGAAGGGAAGGTTGTTGGTTGAATCGGATTGAGCTTCAAGGGATAGGTGGCTGAATTGACTAGCCGCAGCAAGGGTTGCCGCGGTCTTGATGAAATTTCGTCGGTACATGATGCACGCCAGTTTCCGGTTTTGAGGGAATGGGATGATGGGTGACTCGGCATTGTAGCGACCGCTGCGATGTCTTGCGATTCAGGAAGTATCACTTTGTGAATCGTGTGTTTATCCATCCCAACCTTTTGAATCCCGCCATCCGTTTGTCCCCAAGATGGTTGTTCGTTTTTGTTTGCCCGGCCAATCTGTTATGTTTGCGGTCTGAGTCGCTAGGTTAGATCGTTTTATTTAGCTCTTCATAACAGGAACCGGAAAGCGGTCGGGGGTGTCTTGTGAAGTACGGTGATCCATTTGCAATGTTATTGATTCTGAACGTTATCCTTTTGACGGGATTCAACGCTTCTGCAGAAACTCCTGAAATGCGAGTGGTATTTAAGGATGATTTTGAGGCCGGTGTTGAACGGTGGGAAATCTTAGATCCAAACACTTGGAGGGTCACAAAACGAGAGAACAACCAGACCTTTGAGATTACGGATCGATCCAGTGACTACAAACCGCCCGTCCGCAGTCCGGGCCACGTTGCGCTCGTGAAGGAGTTAGAGCTTGAGAATGTCGAGATTCAATTCAAGGTTCGCAGCACCAAAGACACTGGCAATCACAGGGACTGTTGCATCTTTTTTGCGTACAAAGACTCACAGCACTTCTACTACGTTCATCTTGGTGCAAAGCCTGATCCACATAGTGGCCAAATCATGATTGTGAACGAAGCACCCCGATTAGCTTTAACCAAGAATGAGTCGAATACCCCTTGGGATGATCAGTGGCATCACGTCCGTTTGGTACGAGAAGCCAAGACTGGAAAGATTGAGGTCTATTTCGACCAGATGGAGCGTCCACATATGCAGGTGGTCGATACCCGATTTTCCCGAGGTCGTATCGGGATTGGATCCTTTGATGATTTGAATGAATTTGATGACGTTGTCGTCCGTACCTGGTGACAAAACATTGCGGCCAAAAGTGATGCTGAGATGATTCCTCGACCGATAGAGACGACGTTTCAAAACTGCCCTGACTGCGGAATTTCCCCGTCATCAATTGGTGAGGTTCCGTTCCGGTGTGCGAATTGTGGTTATGCCCATTTTTTTGGGCCTGTTGCAGCGGTGGGTGGATTGGTGGTGAACACCAACAAAGAACTTTTAATGGTTCGTCGGGCTCAGAATCCAGAGAAAGGGAAATGGGGATTACCCGGCGGGTTCGTCGATCGTGGTGAAACCATCGAGCAGGCTCTCGAACGAGAGGTGTTCGAGGAGACGGGACTGAAGTTGGGTTCGAGTCGTTACTTGATTTCTTTTCCCAACCTTTATAACTATCAAGGCGTGGTAGCGCCGGTCATTGATCTTTTTTTTGTGTGTCAGGTTCAGTCAGACGATGCGGTGAGTCTTGATCAGACCGAGTTGGATGACTTTGAATGGTTGTATCCAACCGCACGGCGTTTGCAGGAAATGGCTTTTCCGTCGAATCGAAGTGCCATTGAGTTTTGGATGCAGCAATCGTGACAGAAAGCGTTTGAATGAGAGAAAGCAGTCTTGGTCAATCAAACTGAAATACGCTGTCCTTGCTTCTCGCTTTGAATCGCTGCGGCGTAGAGTTCTGCGGCGCGATAGACGTCATTCAGATCACTCATGTTTCGGATCAGACTCATCACCGTTCGATGGAACTGACGGAGGAGTTGTTCACCGACAGGTACTTCGGTCTCCAACGACTCCAAATGTCTGCCCGCATCGTCAAACCAAACGAGACTTGAGGGCAAGTCAACGAAAGCGATTCCGTTTTTGCAACAGATTTGCATCGCTGAGGGAGGTTGAAACGCGATGGCTTCGTGCCATGACGATCGAATGTAATCACCCGAGCTTATTTGAGCGGTGACAGCGGGTCCTTTTGAGTTGGCGGGGAATTCCATGCTGATCGAGCGATAGTGAGTCCTTTGAGAGGTGGGGCGGGAAGCAGAGATAATCGAGCTTGGCTCGCGATTGACAACGTAGCGGCACCAGTCGATCAAGTCGATGAATTCACTCCGATCGTCTTGATGAATTTCATTGGATTCAACCGAATCTTTGAGGCTGTGGTTGGTTTGGTTTCGCCGATGGCAAAAAATAAGCTCTGGTGGCCCAAGCTGCGTGGCAATCAGCTCCCTTAGTCTTAACGTCGCCGGTGCGAGTCGCTTGGGGAATTCTGCCATGAAAGCGACGCCGGATTTTTCGATCGTTGACCTAACATGTTCGTCATGGATCGGGTCGAGATTGATTTCACCGGCCCAGTAGATCGCTTTGCCAGCCTCTGCAGCAGCGAGCATGGGAAGCCATCCATGCCAAGAACGTTGCAGGACGAGCACCGCGTCAATGTCATGGCGATGCACCATCGCTCGATAGCCGTCCATGAGGTCCGCTTGGAACTCTCTGGCACACGTCTCACCAAGCTTCGAAACCGCCGTGTAGACCGCTCGAACATCGAACCGTTCATGCAGTATTTGAAGGGCGGGACGGTGTCTGGTTTGCCAGGAGTCACCGAGTCCGATTAGCCCGATCCTGAGTTTCATCCTGTTTTGATTCCGGTCTGTCAGGGGAAAACACGCCAGTGGTCTTGTAGCAATTCCGTCTCGCTGGAAAAACCTCAGACGCCGGGATTGGAAAGGTCACAGGAAGATTAGACTTGGTTTTTTAGTGAGATTCCGATTTTTTCGGTGACCGGTCAGAACACCCTTGACTCGGTAAGAGCAGTCGTTGCCGATCGAATGCGACTTGACAAGCGTTTGCCCTCGTCATGGCGTCGGTGAGCAATTGATTTGCTTGCAAAATAATTTATTTCGGCACGAAAAAGTTTTCTTGGGGGCGGTTAGCGATTTTTTTCACTGGATTCGCTATCCTTCCTTTGGGACTTGGGTCGTTATGATCGATCCTGACGCGGGGGTGCCTGCGATTGACCCCCGCGGAAGTTTCTCGCGGAAGTTTCTCGCGGAAGTTTCTCGCGGAAGTTTCTCGCGGAAGTTTCTCGCGGAAGTTTCTCGCGGAAGTTTCTCGCGGAAGTCTACAGCACGGACGTTTGCAACAAATTGATCGACTCCATCTAGAGAGTAATTGAAGTATGAGTTTCCCGGACGAGCTTTTACATCTAGTCCGAACTGATGAGCCATTAGGTCCTTTGGTTTGGCTTGGAATCGGTGGGCCCGCTCGATATTTCGCTGAGCCAGTGGAACACGAGGACGTACAGAAGCTAATTCACGCGGCCAACGCAGCCGAGTTGCCTGTGCGAATTCTTGGCGGTGGCAGCAATCTTTTGGTTCGTGAATCGGGATTTGATGGTCTGGTGATTTCGATGTCGGGACCCGCCACAAGCGGGATTGAAATCGAGGGCACGAAGATGATGGTTGGCGCTGGAGCAAAACTTTCTCATGCGGTGATCAAAGCGGTTGGTTCGGGATTGGGAGGGATTGAGCATCTTGTCGGGATTCCCGGCACGGTGGGTGGTGCCGTCATGGGGAATGCCTCAAGTGACGGTCGAGACATTGGTAGTGTGGTTGAGTCGGTGACGGTACTGGAAAAAACGGGTGAGCAGCGTGTGCTGACGCAGCAGGAGGCTGGCTTTTCCCACCGTAAATCCTCGCTAGTCGGCTTGGCGATTCTATCGGTGACTTTCGATCTGGAGTCCCGCGATGTGGCGGCATTGACCAAACGAATGCAAAAACTCTGGATTGGCCGCAACGCATCGCGTCCGAATGAAGAACCACGAATGGCGATGCCATTTGTGGAGCCAGACGAGATGAGCGTTAATGAGTTACTACAGCAAGTCGGTTTGGCAGGCGTGCGTGAGGGAGATGTGTCACTCGATACACAGAATCCTCAGTTTTTAATTGCCAGGTCGGGTGCGACAAGCGAGCAGTGTTTGAAGTTAATCGAGCGGGTAAGAGAGCAGGTTTTGCTGCAGACGGGCATTGACCTACAGCTAAATTTGCAGATTTGGTAAATGGATCAATGATGATCTCAATCATCCGGCGAGCGGATTCTTGCTGGTTTCGACCGTAGCAGCCAATCACTTGGTTGTGAACGATTAAAGAGTGTGACAGGCCTAGATCTTTCGCGAGCATGGAGTGCGGAGTGGCAATGCGATCTTCCAAAGCGAATGATCCACATCCCCTGATGGAGATGCTTCGCACGATCGTCAAATCGCCGCTAGCTTTGGTGATGTTTTGGCCCGCTGTCTTGCTAATCTTTGGTCTGTCGGCTTGGAAGTACTGGGGAAGCGAACACGTTGCCAACCGGTATCATGGCTTGGTACCCGAAAAAATCCGAGTGTCGCCTCAACCCGATTATGTGCGAAGTGATATTGTCCAAGCTGTCTATCGTGATACTGCGATGCAGGGTGTCTCACTTCTTGATCGTCAAGCCACCACCAAAATTGCGTCAGCTTTTTCCATGCATCCGTGGGTTCGCAAGGTGATTAGCGTCAGGAAGTTGCCTGGTGGTGAGATTGATGTTCGGCTGCAATACCGAACGCCGGTTGCCATGGTGCATGTGTACAAGCCAAATCAAGAAGACGATCGCAGTTATTTCTTTCCTGTCGATGGAGATGGCATTTTATTGCCCACAAGTGAATTCACCACTTCAGAGACTCTTGAGTATCTTTACATCGAAGTGCCTGGTGTTTATACCACCAATCCCGTTGGTTCCACCTTTGGTGACGGTCGGGTCGAAGCGGCCGCGAGTTTAGCGGAATACCTGTCGCCTTTTCGCGATGAAATTGGCATTCGAAGCATCGGTGTCTATGGTGATCCTCGCCAAATGGAGATTCCACAACTGGAGTTGGTGACTCCGAGCGACGCGAGGATTTTCTGGGGTAGCCCCCCTGGTGTGGAGCAACCCGGAGAGGCGACCGCAAAAATGAAACTGAAACGCCTTAAGGCATCGAATCCTGATGATTTATCGGACTTGCGTATCGCTGCTCCGATCAATCCCAACAGCCGATCTTGATTCTTGGGTTCGCGGGTGAGGCTTGACGCGAACAGCTAGCCACCAAGACGTCTTTTCTCGGTTCGAATCGGTTACACTTAATCGCAGTCGGTTTCGCTAACGGTTATGCTCGATCAACCTCGAGGAAGTAGCAACTTGCTCAATGAAAACGGTTGTGAAAAGCGGGGTGAAGAATGATCAAAGACAACAGGTTCTGCGCAAGTTTTTGACGAGTATCAAGCACCGATTGAATATCAAGCAACGATAACTTTGCCGTTAACGATAACCGGCGAATCCTGCTCTGCGAGTGATGAAGATGTTGAATAGAGAGACAAGAGAAACGTTGACGCGGCGCCATTTCTTGGGGCGAAACACGCTTGGCCTCGGCACCGCATCGCTTGCGAGTCTTCTGAACCAAGATGCTGCATTTCAGAATGCTAGGGGTGATGATTCGGGCAGTTTGGTTGGATCTCGCAAGTCTACGTCAGTCGGTTTGCACCATCCCGCTTCTGCCAAGCATGTTATTTATTTGTTCATGAGCGGCGGACCGAGTCATCTGGACTTGTGGGATTACAAGCCACGTCTTAGTGAGCAGTTCGGTGAACAACTTCCGGAGCAGATTCGTGACGGACAACGCGTAACAGGAATGACGGCGAACCAGAAAGATGGTTTCCCACTCTGCCCGAGTAAATATAAATTTACCAAGTACGACAACCAAGCTGATGGCGTTTGGGTCAGTGAGTTACTGCCGCACACTGCAAAAGTTGCAAAAGAATTGTGTGTGGTGAAAAGCACGTTCACTGAGGCAATCAATCACGATCCGGCGATTACTTATATTCAGACCGGAAGCCAGATCCCCGGACGTCCAAGTCTCGGGGCGTGGCTGAGTTATGGTTTAGGCAGCATGAATGAGGATTTGCCTCACTACGTCGTCATGCACGCCAAAACAAACTTTGCGGAACAGAGTCTTTTTAACCGGCTTTGGGGCACAGGATTCATGCCCTCGGATCATCAAGGTATTTTGATGCGGAGCCAAGGTGATCCTGTGCTTTACCTCAGTAATCCAGCTGGGATTAGTCGCGAAGATCGTCGCAAGCAACTCGATACACTCGCCGTTTTGAATTCTGAATTACACACACAGGTCAACAACCCCGAAATCCTGAGTCGCATCAAGCAACATGAAATGGCGTTTAGGATGCAGGCATCGGTTCCCGAACTGACGGATCTCTCAAAGGAAACGGCAGAGACATTTGGACTTTATGGTGATCAAGTGCAAACTCCGGGAAGTTTTGCAGCGTGCTGTCTTCAGGCTCGCAGGCTAGTGGAACGCGGCGTAAGGAATATTCAGATTTTTCACCGAGGTTGGGATGCTCATGGTCGTTTGCCAACCGAGCACGAGTCACAGTGTCGTGATATCGATCAGGCATCTGCAGCGTTAATCATGGATCTCAAGCGGTGCGGCCTGTTGGATGAGACGCTGGTGGTTTGGGGCGGCGAGTTCGGCAGGACTGCTTACTGCCAAGGAAAGCTGACGCGAGAAACCTATGGCCGAGATCATCATCCCCGATGTTTTACCACGTGGATGGCGGGAGGTGGTATTAAGCCTGGGATTACTTACGGACAAAGCGATGCATATGGCTATAACATTGCCGATGAACATGGCGAACCTTTGATTCCCCAGCCAACCAAAGAGGTTTGGACACCCGGGACCATGCACGTTCACGATTTGAATGCGACGATCCTACATCTGCTTGGGATCGATCATCGTCGCCTTACCTATCGTTATCAAGGAAGAGATTTTCGGCTTACGGATGTTCATGGTCACGTGGTGAAGCCGCTGATCGCTTGAGGCGCGATTTGCCGGTACAGCTAGTGAATGAATCCCAAAGTTACCGGATGCTGGATTTGTGATGCCACGGGTTCATCGGTAACTTCACCCGAACGGTTCGCCGCTTACTGCAGCATCGTTCGGTACATCGTAATTGCTGCGGGGCCAACAAGTACGACAAAGATTCCGGGAAAGATGAACAGTACCAGCGGGAAGATCATTTTGACGGCCGTCTTTGCCGCTTTTTCTTCAGCGATCTGTCTCCGTTTGACTCGCATCGCGTCACTCTGAACTCTCAACGCCGCAGCCACACTCGATCCAAACTTGTCCGCCTGAATCAGGATCGAAGCGAGCTGTCGAAGATCCTCTACGCCGCTGCGCATTCCTAGTGCTTTTAGTACTTCGGCTCGCGGCCTTGCGAATTGAAGCTGTTGGTTCGCAATGCTGAATTCTTCGCCAATCTTGGGGTGACTCTTTCGCATTTCCTCTGCCACCTTTCGTAACGCTTGATCCATCCCAAGACCCGCTTCAACACAAACGACCATCAGATCGAGTGCGTCTGGAAGTCCAAGGAAAATCTTTTGCTTTCGACCATTGACGAGTTGTTCGAGAATTAGATTGGGAATCATGAATCCCAAGATCATTCCGATGGCGGTTTTCATCGCTAACCCTTGACTGATCCCATCCGCGATCATTCCGAAAACTCCGCCAACAAAAAGTCCCATCAGGACCGCGCCAAACTGAATGCTTTTGAAAATCACCGGAGCTGATTCGCGACGAAATCCAGCGTTCATCAGTTTTTCCCGAAGTCGGCTCATTTCCGATTCGTTTCCGCTGACAGTTTCCGCAAGTGGCGAAGTGGCTTTTTCAAGCACCTGTGTTAGTGTTTGTTTGGTAGAGGCATTGTCTTCGGCGGCCAAGGCGAGGTCGCGATGTCGCTGTTTTTTTCGCAGTCTTTCGAGGCGAATTTCAGGAAGAGGTCGATCCTCACCGCTGACTCGTTCCAAAACTACCCACATCACCAAAGTGACGGTGACGAAGATGGCCAGCGATGACAGGAAGACCGGGCTGATCTCTGCGATTACCATTGGCTCGCACATTGCATAAAGTCCTTGAGGATAGCGGCGATGGTGACGAATGCGTTTGATTTGGGATGCGAGGCCTCGGAACGTTCAGCTTTTTTGTCCGTGATCACTCGATGGTCCATTCACGTCTACGGTTGCGTCGTCACGTTAAACTTTGATGGTGATGATTTTTTTGATCACCAGCGCTCCGATCAATTGGGTGATCAGTCCGCCAATGAGCATGTTACGCCCAAGTGGATCGCGAAAGAGTGTCATGACATATTCGTAGTTCAGTTTCAGCATTACGACAAATAGAACGGGTGGTAACGCAAGTAGCACCGCTCCACTCATTCGTCCTTCGCCGGTCAGTGCTTGGATTTGTCCGAGGATTTGCAATCGTTCACGAATCAGCCGACTGATCTTGTCCAGGATCTCGGCCAAATCACCTCCGGTCTGTCGTTGCAGAATGACTGCCGTGGCAAAGAACCTAAGATCCATATTGGGGACGCGATTGGCCATGTTTTCGATTGCTTCATCAAGCGGGATGCCAAAGTTTTGTTCTTCAAATGCTCGTCCGAACTCGGTGGCAAGTGGTGCTTCGGTTTCTGAGGCGATTAATCCAAATCCTGCATTGAGCGAATGCCCAGCTCGCAAAGAACGACTCAATAGTTCCAATGCACCGGGTAATTGATTCCCGAAATGCTCGAGGCGTTTTTTTCGTTTCCAGGCAATCCATCCAATGGGTAGCCCAGCAAAGGTGAGTCCGAGAATCGGTGTCAAGAACAGCGGTGCTGGTGAGAGAAGTCCGATGAAAACACCAGCGACTAAGCAGGTAACACAAAGCAAAAAAAGTTTTGACGGCCTCAGCTTCACATCGGCTTGATCAAGGTAGTCAGAGATTGCGGGAAGCTTGCTGCTTAGCGTTTCGAGTAGTCCAGATTGATCGGAGATCTCTGACCGCAGAAGTGAAATAAAGGATTCTCCGTTTCCCTCCGAATCATATTGATGGCGTCGCCGATCTGCCAACCGATTAAGTCTTTCCTCAGAACGTGTGGTGTCGCTTCCGGGGATCATCACATGGATGGCAAATGCAACGAACGATGCAACCGAAACACCAACTGCGATGACAAGAACGATACCACTCATGGTTGACTCAATTGCGAACGTGGTAGTGAAAATGGGCTGGGGAAAAACGCCAAAGGTCGTTGGGTTCAATCTGCCGGTCTACGCTTCCAGCATGATTTGTTCACGAAAAGCGCTTGGTGGAAGGCGGATTCCTGCCGATTCCAACCGGTCCATAAAACTAGGTCTTACACCGGTGCAGGAGAAATGCCCGTATGCTTTCCCCTGCTCGTCTACTCCTCGCTGCGAAAATTTATAGATGTCTTGCATGACAATCGTGTCTTGTTCCATGCCGACGATTTCCGTAATCGCTGTAACGCGACGAGGCCCTCCCTGAAGTCGATTGGCTTGAATGAGGATGTCGACAGCGCCTGCGATTTGCTGTCTGATTGCTTTGACCGGAAGTTCAAAACCGGACATCATGACGAGTGTTTCGAGGCGTGCAATCGCATCTCGTGGACTGTTTGCGTGGATGGTGGTCATCGAACCGTCGTGGCCGGTGTTCATCGCTTGCAGCATGTCAAGCGTTTCACCTCCGCGACATTCACCAATGATGATCCGTTCTGGACGCATCCTTAGGGCATTCTTAACAAGATCGGTTGCGCTGACCGCGCCGTTGCCTTCGATGTTTGCTGGGCGTGTTTCGAGTCGAACCACGTGATCTTGCTGCAGTTGTAATTCCGCAGCATCTTCAATGGTCACGATTCGATCTTCATGACCAATAAAAGAAGATAACGTGTTTAGCAGTGTGGTTTTTCCCGATCCAGTACCACCTGCAATAATGATATTCAGACGAGCTTTGATGCAGCCTTCAAGCAGCATCACCATCTCTGGAGTGAAAGCCTTGTAATTGAGGAGGTCTTCAAGTTTTAGGGGATTGCTTCCAAAGCGACGAATGCTTACCGCGGCACCGTCGAGCGCGAGAGGTGGGATAATGGCGTTCACTCGAGAACCATCTTCAAGCCTCGCGTCAACCATGGGGGACGTCTCGTCAATGCGACGTCCCACCTTGCTCACGATGCGATCTATGATCTGCAACAGGTGTTTGTTATCACGGAATTCAACGGTCGACTTCTCCATTCGACCGCCGCGTTCAACGTAAATGTTTTTGGGTCCGTTGATCAAAATGTCACTGATCGATTCGTCCTTCAGAATCAGCTCAAGTGGGCCAAGCCCAAGGACCTCATCAATGACTTCATCGACAATGCGGTCTCGTTCTTGACGATTGAGAAGTGTTTCCTCTGCATCGCATAGATGTTCAACAACGATTCGGATTTCACGTTTGAGAACATCTCCTTTAAGATCTCCAACCCTTGAGAGATCAAGCTTGTCGACAAGTTTTCCATGGATCCTACGTTTGATCTCTTCGAACTGCCCCTGTCGATTCAGATCGTGTCGATTCGGGTCATTCCGAAGAGCGGTCGCTTGCGTTCTCATCATGTCTCGTTTCCGAATTCTTAACGGGTACAAAAGGTCGCAACGGTTGTGGCGATTGAACCGGTTGTGACGATTTTGTGTTTGGCATCGGTGACGAAAGCACTTCAGGCCATCGCAAGCCTAGGACGCGAATCGCTGTGCTGACGGGTTCAAGTGACGACTTTTGGAGGGAATTAAGCAAGAACCTTGATCTCGCGATCATCGCTAACCATCAGAGGGGGAAGTCTGTTTCAGTATCGCAATTCAGCCTGCGTCCCCCAGTAAAAAAACGCTGACGTCCCAAAAGGGTGTAAGCGTCTGAAAAGATTGAGTCGGTTGAATGCCAAAGCAGCGATGTCTCGATTAGCGAGGGAAACGCAGAGCATTCCACCGAAGGTTTCGTATTCTTGATTCCACCGAGATTCGATACGAAACGCGGGTTCGATGGATCCCCTGCCCTTCTGGATTCTTGTGACGGTAGATATCCAAGTGCGGACGCAGTCGTTGGTGGGGCATGAAAAGATCGTATGTGATGGTGGTGTGGCCAACCAAGGCAGGAACCAGCACTGGGCAGATCGGGCTCGGTTGTGTGAAGTCCGGTTGGTTGCCGAGGAGTATTCTTTTGCCGCGAACTTCGTCATCCTGATTGCCGCACTTTGAACCGTTGTAGCAGGTCTCGGACTGACATTTCGAGCAGTTCGTACAGTGATTCGGTTGCTGAATCTGTTCTGCCGCATTGCAATGTGGACAGGGCTCATCGGCCCGAGTGATGCCAGTGGGGGTGAGGGAGGAAAAGGCGGTCAAGGTGATCGCGATGGTGCACCGTGTCGTCCAACGCTGTGCATCAAACGGAGAGGATTGGTTTTCATTTGTATTGATCCTTGGAGGTGATCGGAGATCGAAAACGGCTGCAGATGAGGGCATTGGAAGGATCTCGGCGCAGACTCTCTCCTTGTTGGCATCGGTGGAGGCTGAAAAACAATGATAAATCTACATTTTGGCCATGAGATCTTCGGGACGCACGTGATCAGGTCCATGGATTCAACTGCGATCAACCCGTAAATTAGGTCTTTTTGGTAAGACGCCATAGGTAACTCGGCTGGTATTATCCACCCGAACTGCCTAACTTCTCAGTATGGCATGGTTAGCCAATCAAGAAGCGGGAATCCCAATCCCAAGAATCATCAGAAGGAATCATTCAGCGTGGCAAAAAGGCGTTCACGAAGTCAGTCGACCAAGGGCAGCGGTTCTAAATCGAGTGGTCGGGGTTCGAAGGGAAAAAGTGGTTCGAAAGGCGAAGACTCCACGCTTTTTGATGCCGGGGAACAGGTCTTTGGTGCGTTGCCCCTGCGCCAAGCTGCGCAAGAGAAGTATCTTAATTACTCTCTTTCGGTGATCACCAGTCGCGCGTTACCGGATGTGCGCGACGGCTTGAAGCCAGTGCAGCGGCGTATCCTTTACACCATGAACCAACAGGGGCTGTCTTCGACGACCAAGCATGTGAAATGTGCAAAGGTGGTTGGAGATGTGATGGGACGCTTTCATCCGCACGGTGACAGTTCCATCTATGATGCCTTGGTGCGAATGGCGCAGCCCTTTTCACTACGAATGACACTTGTTGATGGTAGCGGGAATTTCGGTAGCGTTGACGGTGATAATGCCGCCGCGATGCGTTACACCGAATGTCGAATGACAGGCTTAGCCGGCGAGGTCCTCCGCGACCTATCCACGAGAACGGTTGCCTTTAAGCCGAACTACGATGGAAGTCGCGAAGAGCCTGTGGTGCTTCCTAGTCGCGTACCCAATCTCTTGCTCAATGGAGCAACGGGGATCGCCGTTGGAATGGCGACCAATATTCCTCCTCATAACTTAAAAGAAATCTGTAATGCTCTTTTAAAGCTGCTCAAAGATCCCGAGATTAAGGATTATCAGCTTGTTGCTAATGATGCGATACAGGGTCCTGATTTTCCTACAGCGGGACAAATTACCAATACCAAAGAAGAGCTTCGAGAAATTTATGCAACTGGGCAGGGAACGATTAAGTTGCGAGGCACCACCAAGTTGGTGACGCAGGGTTCTCAGCGTGTGTTGCAGATTTTATCAATTCCTTTTGGCGTCAATAAAGCTGCGATGGTCGAGCGAATTGCCGAGATCATCTTCAGTGGGAAATTACCTTTGGTGACAGAAGTCAGGGATCTGTCTACGGATGAAATTCGCGTTGATCTTTTATTGAAGAAGGAAGCGGACGAGAGCAAAGTACTCGCATACCTTCATAAAAATACACAGCTTCAAAATAACTTTAATGTCAACCTGACCTGCTTGGTTCCCACGGAGAATCCAGAGGTGGGGGCCCCCAATCGCCTCAGCCTCAAAGAAGTGCTTTGGCACTTCCTTCACTTTCGTTTGCAGGTAATCACTGAGCGGCTGACCAATGAGTTGAATGCTTTGGAAAAGCGAATTCATGTTTTGGAAGGCTTTGCCCTGATCTTTGACGCTCTGGACGAGATCATTCGAATCATTCGCCGAAGTGATGGTAAGGCGGATGCCGCAGATAAAATCATGAAGCGATTTCCGGACACTGCAAAACAAAATGGATTGGACGCAGAGCAGACGGATGCCATCCTTGAGCTGAAACTGTATCGACTCGCAAGGCTAGAAATTAATCTGGTGTTGGACGAGTTGAAGGAAAAGCGTAAGCGTGCCAGAGAGATCAAGCGACTATTAGCCGAGGATACACAGGACACGAACGCTTCGGGTCGCTGGAAAATTGTACGAGACGAAATTTCAGATCTTGTCGGTCAATATTCAAAAGACAAAACCGCCGGCAGGCAGACACTTATTAACACCATCGAGGAAGAGCCGGAGTACACGGCAGAAGACTTTATTGTTGCGGAAGATTGTCACCTCTTAGTGACCCGCGATGGTTGGGTGAAGCGCCAAAAGCAGATTGCGGATCCCGGGAAAAGTCGCGTTCGACAAGGTGATGAGGTCTTAACCTGCGTTGCAGGTAGCACTCGCGAGACGGTTGGTTTCTTCTCATCACTGGGTGTTTGTTACACCGCGCGAATGATTGATGTTCCCGCTTCCACTGGTTTTGGTGAACCGGTCCAAAAACTCTTTAAGATGAAGGATGGCGAGAAAATCATCGCAGCGATTTCCTTTGATCCCAGAGTCATCGGTCAGATCCACGAGGATCCAAAACATCCTGATTATTGTCCCGAGACGCATGGCATTGCGGCGACCTCAGATGGGTTTGCCCTACGTTTTAGTCTCGGTACGTTTGCCGAGCCTTCAACGCGTACGGGTCGAAGATATGCGAGAGTCAAAGGAGATGCTTCGATCATCAATGTACTTCCATTGAATGGATCCGAGGTGATTTTGGCGGTAACGCGGGATTGCCGCGCGATGGTGTGCTCGGCTGAGGAAATCAATTATCTATCAGGTCCCGGCAAAGGGGTGACGCTCATTCGTTTGGCCGCTGGTGATAGGCTGCTTGGATTCAAGGTTTCTTCGGGCGATCGTGACCTTCTGACGGTCGAGACAAATCGTGGTGCGAAAAAGAATATTTCCACAGCCAAGTATCGTGTGACATCCCGAGGCGGTCGTGGAACGGAGATCCAAAAGAACGGGAAAATCAAGGCATTAGTTGAGCCGTCGGTTGAGTCACCTCCGCCATTGGATGATCCAAGTTGAGCAACTCAGCACCATTGCAATGACTTTTTCAACGCGATTGATTCTCGTGTTGAAACAAGAAACGTTACCAATTCATTATTTGATTTCATCAGAATCTCAACATGGCTACTGCAACAAGTAAATATCAGGGCGACGACATTGTTGTGCTCGAGGGACTCGAGCCAGTTCGTAAGCGTCCTGGGATGTATATCGGTGGGGTCGGCATGGCCGGGCTCCACCACTTGATTTGGGAGGTGGTTGATAACTCGGTTGACGAGGCGATGAATGGTCATGCGAGTGAAATTTCGGTGACCCTACATCAAGATGGTCGCACGGTCACGGTTTCTGACAATGGACGTGGGATCCCCGTTGATCGTCACTCAAAAACAAAGAAATCTGCACTGGAAACCGTCCTCACGGTCTTGCACGCCGGTGGTAAGTTTGACGGGAATAATTATAAAACCGCCGGTGGTTTGCACGGTGTGGGTGCGTCGGTTGTCAATGCACTCAGTAAAGAACTGACTGCTGTCGTTCGAAGGGATGGCGCACAGTATCGGATTAGCTTCGCCAAGGGTAAAGCGACATCAAAGCTGCAAAAGTTGAAGGGTGCAGTTAGAGGGTCAGGAACCACAATTACCTTTACTCCTGATCCCACGATTTTTCCAAAAACAGACTTCGATAGCGCAACGATTCTCGCCAGGCTCGAAACAGCTAGTTTCTTGCACCGCGGATTGAAAATCACCTACCTCGATGAAGTGGCGAAAACCAAACAGACGTTTCTTCACGCGGAAGGGATCGTTGATTATCTCAAGAAGGTGATGAAGGAGCGTAAGGCAAATCCAATTCACGAAGCTCCTTTTTCACTGCGTCGCGATGATGAAGCAAGGATGGAGCTGACGTTGCAGTGGACGGATTCTACTGACGAGCACGTTCGAAGCTACGTGAATGGGATTCCCACTGGTAGCGGCGGAACGCATGAGAATGGATTTCGCTCGGGACTGAATAAGGCAGTTAGAAATTACATTGACTTACACAAACTCACCCCACGCGGTGTAAAGATCAATCACGAGGATATTCGTGAGGGTTTGGTTGTGATCCTGTCCGTCTTCGTCGCAGAACCACAGTTTCAAGGTCAGACCAAAGATCGACTGAATAATCCTGACATACAGGGTACAGTTGATACCGTTGTTCGTCCTGCGATGGAACAATGGATGAATAATAATCGCAGCATCGCTGACACGATTGTTGCTCGAATCATTGCTGCCGCGAGAGCGAGAGCAGCATCACGAGCGGCTTCCGATGCCGTGTCTCGCAAAGGCGGGGCAAAGCGTACCATGCTGCCTGGCAAGCTCAGTGATTGCGTCTCAACAGGCAAAGGGGATTCTGAGCTGTTTATCGTCGAAGGTGACTCTGCAGGCGGAAGTGCGAAACAGGGACGCAATCGTAATTTTCAGGCCATCCTTCCTCTGAAAGGAAAGGTCCTTAATACCGAAAGCGCGACACTCAAGAAGATCATGGAGAACAAAGAGATTCAGGATGTGGTTGCTGCACTTGGGTGCGGGATCGGGCCTGGAATCCAGTTGCAAAATCTTCGATACGAGCGAGTGATCCTGCTGGCAGATGCGGATTCCGATGGCCACCATATCACGACGCTATTGCTGACCTTCTTTTATCGGCACATGCTCGCTCTGATTCAGGCGGGACGATTGTATATGGCTGTACCACCGCTTTACCGAATCGATATTGGTAAAGAAACCCATTGGGCCGCCGACGAGAATGCAAGAGTTGAGATCCTTGAAAAAAGTGGCTCAAGGGCAAAGCCGGAGATCACTCGTTTCAAAGGGCTTGGCGAAATGATGCCCAAAGTGCTTTGGGACACAACACTCAATCCACAGACTCGCCGATTATTAAAGGTCGAGATCGATGATCACCTTGAGACTGATCGCGTGATTAGCGATCTGATGGGGCGAGATGCATCTGCGAGGTTCCGTTTTATTATGGAGCGGGCAGAAGATGCGGAAGCGATTGACGTCTAAGCAGCGAGGGGTTCGAGCGGGGCGAATGCATCGCTCTCTATTTCGTTGTCAGGCTTCGGATAAGAACACCCGAAGCAATACTTGCGGGCAATAAACCGATTCCAGCAGCTTGGAATTCACCCGCGAAAGCTGCCAATAGAGCGATTAGGAAGCTGAGAAGGGTTGTGCTAATACACAGTAGGATCGAAAGTCCCACGAGCGTCTGTCCGTTATCTTTCTTATCACCATTCATCGACATTGCTCTCTTCGTGCTCGGACAAATTAAACGTTTATCTGTTTGGTCAGTCGACGACCCTGCTTGGTTCAACACAAGGGGTTGAAGCTGAGCGTTGCTGCGGTTGAATAGACAGGATCTAGAGTCAGCGACGATCGCCCATGCTGGTCATTCCTTTGCCCGACGCGTCTCTTCGATGTCGTTCTTGCGAGGAGGTGCGTTGATCGATTGTCCGATTGCGTAGGCGAGTCGACCGATCATTCCAAAGTAAAGGAATGTGGCGGTTACGGCGGCGATAATTGAAATCACTGCACATGTTTCATTGCTTGAAGCGGAGCCAACTGTAAAGGCGAGGAATGTGCCGACAAAAAGAATGGCAGACGAAAAATAGAAGCCTCCCCATGCTTCCTCGCACTTCGTCACACTGCGAGCGAGTTCACTCGAAAAGGGTGTGAAGACGCTGTTCATATCGAGCATTGAGAGCAGGATGAACGGAAAAATCAGATAGATCGCAAACATGGTCAGCGCGGCAGAAAGAAGCCCGGGGCCGATCAGCCATGTCGTCAATACCCAGCAAGGCACGGCTGCTAACATTGCCGCGCCACCCACGAGCATAAGATGTTCTAACCAGCCAAATGGATCCAGAGTCGGCCATTCCGAGACTCTTGATTCATCGTTTGCCATCGCAAGCAAGATTGCCATTCCACAACTGGCGGTTAATAACCCAATAATTAAACCTCCGGGAAATAGTCCTAGAGTTAGGATGGGCATATTTAGTTTTAAAACAATCAATGTCGGGATGATTGCGAGGATTGAGAGACCCGCCAGATGAATTAGAACGGTAGGGTCTCGAAACGGAGCAAGTACATTCAATACCCACTCACCGATTTGAGGAGTGTCAAAATCCGAGGGTCTCGAAGGTTCTTCTTGGTCGGCTCGTTCTGCTTCGGCTAAAAGTTGATCTGCCGATTTCTGAAAAGGATCTGGGCGTCGTTCTGCTTTCGGGTTTGATTCAAACTGAAATGTCTCCACTTGGCTCATGTCCATCGTGGGCTTTTTTTTGATCCTCGGCGGAGATGGAATAAGGATTTCGCTGTAACAATCACCGCACTTGATCGTTTTTCCTGCTTGGGTCGCTTTGGCGTAAATGAAGCTTCCGCAAACTTTACAGTTAACACGATACTCGGTCGCATATTCAATCGGCCGAGCATCTTGCGTGGGATCGGTTCCGCTTTGTTTCCTGTTGCTGGCGGATGACGAAGTTGATTCCGGAACGCCACCAACCGAAGACGACGATCCGGTGGTTCCCGGTTGGCCGCTTATGCCTTTCGCTCGGTTCGAACGCGTTGCAGAGGGTACTGGTTCTGAGTCGGAAATGAATTCATCAAATTCATCACCCGCAAACTGCTGCAACAATGCTTCTTCATCCTGGAGGAAGCCTGAATCCAAAGAATTGGGATCTCCCGTTTTGGCGGGTGTCCTCAGGGTCGCATTGGGCGGAAGTTTCAGAACAAACTCCTCATCATCCTCCCACGAACTATCTGGAGTATGAGCGACATGTAGATCGGGTTTCCCCGTATTAGATTCAAGTGGATTTGATTCTTGTACAGATCGTTGACCGCCGGATGCCTGATCCGTGTGGTCAAGTAGATCTAGGTCGGGTGGTAATGGGATTGTTGGCTGCGTCTTTGCGGTTTTGGGTTGCGGAAGAGGGGAGAGTGCGTTGTCTTCGAGCGACAGCCAATCATCTTCCTGCGACTGATTGGATTGATCGATTCCCGGAGCAAGAAACGTCTGCTGGCAATGTGGGCATTTGACTCTGCGTCCGGCCGCTTGATCGGTTACGCGAACAGATCCGTTGCAACGGGGACACTGGAGTGATTGGGGCATGCGTTGTCATCTAAGGAACAGGGGGGAATCAATCGCTGGACGACTTCTCTATAGTTTACGTTTGAGCCTGCCGTATCGGTATTGGGTTTTGAAAAAAAGCGGCTCGACCACTCAATGCCTCTACGCGATTGTCTGTCTAGCGAAATGATCTCCCAAGCCATCGTGGGCGGTTCTCAAGCTTGAGATTCAAACAAAGTGAGTCAGGATCTACCGTTGCAAACGCAGAGATGTCGGTCGGTGGGGAATGGTAAGGGCGCAGGAGTTGGGGGGAGCCGTTTTTCCTTTCTTTTTTGGTGGAATGATGATTTCGCAAATTGATCCTCTAATTTATTCGGATCATTTGGGACATTTGCCTGATCCGAGAGTAGATCTGCTAGTGAATTCGCACCGCGGTCTTGCACCGCGGTATGACTTTGAGCGAGGATTCGATAAATTGTGACTCACACCAATTTGCTCCCTTTTTTTCAGACCAATCATGCTTGTTTCGCTCAAATGGCTTGCTCATTACATCGACCTTCCGGTGGGTCACCAAGAGTTAACGCAACGTCTAAGTCTTTCGGGGTTGAATCACGAATCGACCGATGAGATCGACGGTCAGATAGTGATTGATCTCGAGGTGACGAGTAATCGGGGCGACTGTCTCGGGCATCTGGGAGTGGCTCGAGAGATCGGTGTTCTGTACGGTCTGGAAACTCGATTTCCAGAGCCGGCGATCCAAGAAGCGGGGCCACCGATTGCTGATTTGTTGAAGGTTGATAATCGGTTTGTTGAGGCGTGTCCTCGATACACCGCCCGCGTGATTCAAGGTGTCAAGGTTGGGCCGAGTCCGGATTGGTTGGTGGAAGCACTGCAGTCGGTTTTTTGGAAGAGAAAGCTTGATGGTTCCATCGAAAGATACCAGAGCATTAACAATGTGGTGGATGCGACCAACTATGTTCTGATGGAGTGTGGGCAGCCACTTCATGCGTTTGATTATCAGAAATTGAACAACCGAGAAATTGTTGTGCGGCCTGCCGGTGATGGCGAAACGATGCAGGCGATTGATCACAAAGAGTATCTACTTGATCCTGCCATGTGCGTGATTGCTGATGCGACGGATCCATCAGCGATTGCAGGAGTCATGGGGGGAGCAAAATCAGAGGTGAGCGAATCCACCACTGATTTGGTGATTGAATCGGCTGTCTTTACACCTCTGTCGATTCGACGCACCGCGAGAAAACTCAAGTTGCATAGTCCGTCTTCGTATCGATTTGAGAGAAAAGTCGATCCCGTCGGGGTGGAGTGGGCTAGCAGACGGGTGTGTGAGATGATCGTCGAGTTGGCGGGCGGGACGATCGCAAGCGGAATGATTGACACTGCACCAAATCTGGTATCCAGTCCCCCTGTGATTCTACGTGTCAGTCAGTTGGAGCGAATCCTGGGAATCCAACTTAGCCAACAAGAAATCACAAGGATTCTTGAATCGCTCGGCTGCCAATCAGGTGAATCCAATGATGGTGCAACTGCCTTCACACCACCGTCTTGGCGACATGATTTGACACGAGAAGCGGACTTGATTGAAGAAGTCGCAAGGATTCATGGCTACGATAAAATTCCAGACGATTCACCTATTCCGGTAGCTCCAAGTGCGAAACGACCATTTGATACAGCATTGAGTCGTGTGCGCCAGGTTTTGACTGCTTCGGGAATTAGCGAAGCGATGACCCCAAGTGTTGTCACGGAAAAAATTGATCAAACGGTAAGTCCTTGGACCGACAAGCCTGCGTTGACAACAAAGGTAGCAATGCTCAAGGGGGCCAAAACCCTTCGCCGTAGCATGATTCCCAGTTTGCTCGAAGGTCGTGCCAAGAATTGGGCGTCGGCTAGCTTGCACGCAGATCTGTTCGAGATCGCACACCTCTACCTACCCAGCGATAGTGATGATGCGCTGCCAACTGAGCAGTACTCGCTAGCGATGATTACGGGGCAAGACTACTTCTGCCTGAAAGGTATTTTGGAAACGCTTTGTGCTAGATTGGGATCGCAGGTTGCTCTCGATGTGTCACCCGTGGATCGTGCAGGTTTCGCAAAGCGTGGATGCGTTGAACTACTTTTGGCTGACGAGGTAGTTGGTTATCTCGGTATCATTGACAAGAAAGTCCTCAAGAGCTGGAAGTTGAATGAACCAGTCTGTGCTGCCGAGCTCTCTTTGGACGCTCTGCTTCAGCACACAACATTGGTTCCGCAGCAGAAAGCTGTCAGCATGTTCCCGTCCGTTCAACGCGATTTAAATTTTGTGGTCGGAGAGCAGGTTGCTTGGCGAGAGATGGAGCGAGTGGTGCGATCATCGGTGGGTGAGTCCTTGGCGAGTGTGACCTACCGAGAGACTTATCGTGATGCCCAAAAAGATGGAAGCGATCGCAAACGTGTTCTGCTGACTGTGGAATTACAACGACATGACGAAACACTCAGCGGCGAGCAAGCTGATTCTTTGGTGGGTGAACTAATCCAAGCTTGCCAAAAAGAGTTAGCCGCTGAACTTCTTTCTTGATACGTGGCTGCGCAAGAGTTCGAATTCCCTCGGTGACCTACGGGCATAGGCCGTAAGTCACTTGATTTCGAAAGCATTTCTGAATCTGAAGTTTGCGAGAATCAGGATTCCCGTGAATCACTGATTCTCGATTTTTTTCCCACCGTTATTGAATGGGAGTCTCTTTGTCGCCATTTTTTAAAAATGGTTCGCGAACTTGTTCGCCGGTTGCGGCCTGAAACGGACGAATCCAGATATTTCGGAAGCCTACAGGGTTACCATGATCTTGCAGTGAAATCGGGCCTTCGGGTGGATGGGCATTGTAGGCAGGAGGACGATTGAATGGAGTATCACCTTTGAGTTCAAAGTGGTTGAGGATGAGGACTCCATTGTGAACCGCAGTGATGTAGGCCGGTGAGATAAGTTTTCCTTCCTCATCAAATCGTGGTGCGGTCCAGAATAGGTCATAGCTATTCCACTGAGATGGAGGCCTCATGGCATTCACTGCGGGTGGCGTTTGCTTATAAACTGCGCCGGCCTGTCCATCATGATAAGTTTCGTTTTCATAAGAATCGAGAACTTGGATCTCATATCGATCCATCAGGAAAACGCCACTGTTTCCTCGTCCCTGGCCACTTCCCTTTGCGGGTTCGGGTGCCTTCCATTCGATATGGAGTTGGCAATCTCCAAAATTTTCGAGTGTGGTGATTTTACCTTTTCCGCTGTAGGCCACCCCGTCTTTAACGGACCAGTTTTCACCGTTCTTCCAACCACTCAGGCTCGTGCCGTCAAAGAGGATAATCGCATCCGAAGGAGGTTGAGCGTCCGTCTGTCCGGGGGTAACGATTGCTGGTGGCGTCCACTTGATACCGTTGAGGTATTCTGCTGCATGGGTCGCAGAAGTTGATAGAGCCATCATCAGACCGAGAGCAGTCGTTGCAAGTTTTTTCATGGTGTAACCCTAGGAACGCATAAGGTGGGATTCAACTGTCAATTCTGCATGTGATTATCGCGTCTGAAAACCAGCGGATCAATGCACCGCTTGATTTCGATTGAAAGACGGTCGCCAGCTATTTCTAAAAGCTTGTGAAACGATGTTTCACAAGCTTTTAGGTGGCAGAAGATTTTGATCCTCGCCTGAAACCACGAGGAGCGTGTCACCGGTAATCAGGTTAAGGTGGGCTGGAATCGGTGTTTCAAACAAAGAATCGAGTTCGAGTTGACCATTTGCGTGTTTTTATGGTACCTCCCGAATCATGAGACGCCTTTTTTTACCACCTCTGCAAGCAATCATTTTACTCGCCTTTGTTGGCGAGACGTGGACGCTGCGTCCACTGGTCGGTGTTGCTGAGGAACGTCGCGGCGATCGGGTAGCCGAACCCAACGATACCGCGGTCATTGGTGTGACCTCTGGTAATCCGTTGGCCGTCAAAGCTAACCCTTGTGTACTACTTCGAAACGATAATTTGTTGTTTGGCGAAGCAAGGCAAGTTGGCACTCAGGTGATTGTGAAGACGAGTGAAGGCAGTGAGGTGAAGATCAATCATGAAGAGGTATTATGCTGGGCCGAATCACCGCAACATCTTTATCAGTACCGTGTAGATCATCGCCAAGCAAACGATGTTGCGGCTATGATACGGGACGCACGTTGGTGCATTCGATATGACTTGTTTGATCTTGCAGGACGCGAACTGCTCGCAATTCGGCGACTGGCACCGAACCATACAGAAGCTGATGCAGTTGAGAGGCAACTGTTTAGTCAGTGGGATCAACACAACGCTGTATTAAGTCGTTCGCGATCGAACCTAGCAGATAAGTCAAGTGATCACGGTGGAAGTTCTCGCGTGTCAACGAACGAGAGTTTGGCCGGCTACGTGGACAAAGATGATCAAAATGAAGAACAAGTTAATCGGCGAACTGCGTCAGAGGATCCGGTTTCTTTGAAACAAATCGCAAGAGCAGAGACCAGCAGCACAGCAATCCGTTACTTTGCCTCAAACATTCAGCCGATGCTGGTGAATCGATGTGGCGTGTGTCACGCAAATAGTGCGTTGGGGGCAGAGAGCACAGGCTGGCAATTAGTGGTTCCGCCAGTGGGCTCACGTGCATCGTCAATGATGACTCATGAAAACTTGGAGTCCGTGATTCGGTTTGTCGATCATCGTCTTGCGACAGAGACTCGCCTTTATCGTATGGCGACCGAGGCGCACGGCGGACGAGATGCGGGGCTGACTTCTAGAAATGGCTTGGCAATCGAATCGCTCGTTCGATGGATCACGACTTTGATTTCTGATCATGCCGGTGATCGAGATTCTAAGATTGCAGCGGCAAATCATCTTGGACAAGCAGATGACACCTCTAAGACCGCAGGTAATTCCCTCACTTCTATCGCGCAGTCAGCCACCCGCCCTTTATTTCCCTCGAACCGAGCACTTCCCGCTCGCTTGCCGCTGGTTCATAACCCTTTTGATCCACAGTTGTTCAACAGACGCTTGAATCTCAAGACGTCGCCAGATGATACAACGTCAGCGGAACGTTAAGTTAAAGGTTCGTTGAGAAGCTAGTCTGCGTTTTAAATTTTGCTGTTGATCGAGATCGATTGATCGCTGTTTTCCTAAAGTTTCTCGCAATGCAGGCTGAACAATAAGCTCATGCAGAATCTGAACAAGGATCAAGTTGGTTATCAGGCACCCGCTGCAATCCTGGAAAGCGTCCTTTACTGCGACGATCTTGAGACTTGTGGGCACTTCTACGAACAGGTGGTTGGTTTACGCCTAGCATCGTCGCTTGCTGGCCGGCACCGTTTTTATCGCTTGCGGGGCGGAATGTTACTCTTGTTTCGTTCTGAGGCGACAGCAAACGACGTCATTAAGGTTAATGGCCAGGTAATACCGCCACATGGAACGACCGGTAGTGGGCATCTTGCCTTTTCGATTGAGCCTGAATCAATTGGTTCGGTTCCAGAACGATTGAAGTCATTCAAGATTCTGATTGAATCCGAGATCGAGTGGCCTAACGGCGGGTATTCGATTTACTGCCGCGATCCAGCCGGTAACAGCATCGAATTTGCCACCGCTAAGCTTTGGTACGGCTAAGCACTGGTACGGCTAACATTTGGCAACGCTAACATTTTGACGTAACCCAATGAGATGCTTCACTGCATCAATGCGCTATTCGTCGATGGAGTGTTCAAAAAATGGTTCTGGTACTAACCGATAGTCTTTGCGATTTCATAGATTTCTACCGCATCCAATAGCCGATCATTGGATTCGTAAAGTGAGGCGATTGCAGCCCGGTGAGTTTTCATCTTCAAACCACCTACCCCGATTGCTCCGTAGCCAACCGCAGCACCGATGGGTTTAGCCTTGTCGGTGACTCCGATGCCCCCTAGGCCGGCTGGTGGAACAGCATTCAAATCGATTGCGACACAAAGATTCGGTAACGCAACCAATGATTGCTCGCTGAGTAGCTCCACACCAGCGGCGCCACATGCAATGATGATTTCTTGATCTTGGAGCACTGCTGAATCGGATTGCAGTGTTTCCGATGAGACAGCAACGATCCTCGAATCTTGTTGCAGCTTGGAACGGATTTCCTCGCAAGCTTGCTCGCCGCGATCTAAGGATCGACTTGTGAGCGTTACGCTTGCTCCGTCATGTGCAAGTAACTGCGCGACGCGTTGTCCAACCGGTCCCGTTCCACCCAGCACGATCGCCCGAGCCTTGCTTAGATTCAGATGTCGACTCGCGGCAACGACCGCTGCGGCGGCGGTTGTGTTACAGCCGTTGGCGTCGAGCATCATGGATACTCGAACTGGGCCAAAAAAAGCATTCTTTGCAGCTTTCATCAGGGCTTCCGCCTGCTTGACGTTTGAGCCGCCAATGAAAATTGCTGTGCTTCGGAGATCATCTCCACCACGAGTGAACATCGCACCATGTACCAATGGGATGATCGAATCGGTTTGAACATTGCCATATCGTAAGAGTTGATCGACACCAGCATCAATCGCCACGACTGAGTCGAAAGAGCTTGGGTGAGAGTCGTTATCGAGTTGTAGGAGGATGCGAGCAGGCATGTGTTCAATCTTTTTGATAACCAGTGGGATCAGGTGTTCCCATTTGACTTTTAGTAATTTATTGCTCTGCGAAAAAAAAGCTTTCCGATCACGTGAACCGGAAAGCCTTTTTGTTACTTGGTTAAACCTAAGAGCGACTTAGAACCCTTTGAATGGGTGAGCAGCCGAATCTTTCTTTTCTAGCATCTCATCTGCGGATGGCTT
>JADHOA010000269.1 GCA_016779185.1 Rubripirellula sp. | reverse complement strand
CACCGTCTCGCCTGCATAGCTGCTGAAGAGTACGACGTCGCCTGCACTGAGTTGACTTTCGGAACGCGAACCGTCATCCAAAAGACGGCCACTACCGACGGCCACTACAGTACCGCGTGCAGGTTTTTCGCGTGCTGAATCGGGAAGAACAATACCGCCTGCAGTGGTCTCTTCGCTTTCAACTCGCTGCACAACGATTCGCTCACCCATTGGTTGAAGGCGAATCTTCGCTGATTTCTTGGCTGCTGCCATCTCGGTGCTACCTTTCTCGTCGCGGTAAGGTGTTAATGAAGGTATTTCAATTGAATGATTCGTTTGATGAGCACAGTGGCAACTGCTTCGTCAGCTGAAAAACCAAGAGGAATTTCCCGAAGTAGAAGCCAAAATCACCGCCGAAATCATGTTTTTGAGGCGGCTTTTACCGTGCCACACACTTCAAGCCCCACCACTCATGCTGACATGGCCAATAAAGAACCAGCAACCATTTTGGCAGGCTATCGTTTCGATGGACCATCTACAGCAACCCCCGTGCCAGTCTTAAAAAAACAGCCGTAAACTATTTACAATTCATGACTTATAGCCTTCGAAATATTTCAGAATCACCTCGAAGGTTCAGAATGGCAGCCCAAAAGCGGCAAAACGTTCCGAGACTACGAATCCAGTGACTCCATGCCGATCGGTATCCAATTTAGCTTTTTCTACGTTTTGACAGCTTCGCCGCGTCCAACCAGAGACGGCAACGCTGCAACCAACCCCTCTTCGCAAATAAGTCGCTAGCCGCCGGAACACTCTCCGCGCTGTCGGAATGACATTCGTCTAGGTGAAATCCAGTCAACGGCATAAACTTTGAGCTGAGACGCAAAAAACGAAACTCAAAATTGATCAAAAGCGGCTGCCAAGGTAGGCGGCTCTATTTTGTTCGCTGCCCTAAGCCCCCAAAACCGGCATGGAAGCCACATTGAATCCCCGCAACCGCGGATGTTTCCGACAATGGTTGATTCAGGCAGACCGCCTAAAAAAGCGGGGAATCAGTGATTTCGCTCCCTGCCTCCTTCTCATCCAAAAACTGTCGGAACTTCGCATCCACACGCCCTCTGGACGTGCTAATTTTGGTGCGGCGAAGCGATTGGCCAGTGTCATATGGCTTTTAGCGTTCAGCATTCTACTGCTCACATTGCCCTCGAAAACGAGCCGGGCAGCCGACTACCGAACGGCCAATTTCCTCGTGCAAGCGCCAAACCAGTCGCTTGCCTATCAAGTGGCTCAAGCCGCCGAAGCCTATCGACATGACCTAGCGGTCTATTGGCTGGGTACCCCCCTGCCCAATTGGCCAAACCCTTGCCCCATTCTCGTCACTTCGGGCGATAATTTACCGGCCCAGGGGGTCACGACGTATAACCCTATTCCCGCCCGTGATTTTCAAATGCAGGTGGTAGGTAGCCCTGAAAGAATTCTTGACAGTGTTCTGCCGCACGAGATCACCCACACCGTTCTGGCAACCCACTTCCGACGTCCATTACCAAGATGGGCTGACGAGGGCATCTGCACGACCGTTGAGCATCACTCCGAAAAATCCAAGCACGAAAAGAAGCTGATCGAATTCCTTCAATCACATCGTGGAATCGCGATGAACCACCTGTTCTTGATGAAGGAATACCCGCAGGACGTTCTTCCAATGTACGCGCAAGGGTATTCCGTTTGCCAATTTTTGATTCAACAAAAAGGCCCCAGAGAATTCATACGCTTCCTCGGAGACTACCTGAAGGAACCATCTTGGACATTGAACGTGAAACGCCACTACGGGTACGCTTCACTTCAGGAATTCCAAGATTATTGGATTGCATGGGTCGCGTCCGGCAGCGGACCTACCGATGCGTTTGCCAAACTCACGGCCACTGCGACCACGGTCATGCAGGCTTCCCTCAGCGTCCCGGCCGGCGAGCCTTCTCCAAATCAAAAACAATCGATCGGATTACTTGAAAGCCGATTGCTGGTTGAAACAGGAGAAACTCCAACAAAACGCGACATCGACGGTCCCTCGCAATTCAATCTCTCGAGTGCCAAGTTTTCACATAATGTGCAGTTCGCCCAAAACCTGCAACCAGCACCGCAAACCGCGATTGATTCACTCGCTCCACCACCTCGCCAGCTCGCCCTGACGAGGCAAGCGGACACCACCTTCAACCAAACGATTAGCGAACCTGTCCGATTGAACTCAGAGACATCGACAAAGCCTCAAACGCCGGCTGAATTCACGACAACCAATCGTTTGGGGGGCTCAGAACGCAGATCAGAACGCGAGGAGGCGAATTCCACCAGCACAAACTCGCACTTCTCACCGCTCACCCAACTCGTACCCGTCGCGACCACCGGCACTCCACCGCCAAAATCCCAGTTCACTGGTGCGTTAATGGGTCATTCTTTTCCGGTGAAGCAACCCAAAAACAGGGACCCCCGTCCCCAAAAAGCTGACGCTCAAACCGATCGCACTGAGCTGGAAAATAGAAAAACGCCGCGATTCCCCAAAACGGTCAATGATGAGCAGCAAGACAACGGGCCCCCAGACAACGGCCACTCGACGAGCCCGTTTGATCCAATTTCCTTGCCGCTCAACAGCAGCAGCCGACAAATGTGGCGTTAAGACTACCGCAAACGGCTAAAACTTGTTACTTTTCTCCCTTCGTCACGTGTCCCATCGCGGGTTCGTGGCTCCTTGTCGCCCGCCAGCTCGGATGACAGAATCTCGATGGATTCGACAATACTGAGCACGTTTGACTACGTCGATTCGCGGCTGACACATGCAGTCAGCGTGAAACTCAGCGGTTTCCGACCTGGATCCCAGACGAGACTCACGAAAAAGCATCAACCTGCCCGTTAGATAGAGGCCTATTTGGCCGATCTCAGAATAAAACGCTAGACACGCGTTAAACTCTGAAACGAGGCCAACGAGCAATACACGATTTGACGATAAAATTAGCTAATTAGATTTCACTTTTACCTCACTGGTACCCTTCGATGGCAAAGCCACAACACAAACTGAAAAAAGCGAATCATGGCCGGCGTCCGGCGAGTGCAAAAGCTCGCAAAGCGAAACGCAAGAAGATCAAAACCTGATTGGGCAGCGTCTTCACGCTACGCATTCCCCAATCAATAAGTATCGCTGATCTTTTCCAACAGGCGGTAACGAGATGCGTCATGAAACCTTAATCGATCTGTCACTGTTTGATATTGATGCTCCGATTGCAGACATCGAAGCAATTAGGAAGTTCAATCCACAGCGACACGAGATGGAACAACTCACCGCGATTCTCTATGAGGATCTCGATAGCTTTTGCTGCGCAGCGGTCAAAGAGTTGAGCGAGCAGGAGTTTTGGGTGCGGGGTCACATGCCCGGAATGCCATTGATGCCGGGCGTGGTGATGCTTGAAGCCGTCGCACAATTGTCGAGCTACTTTACCCAAAAGCACGATCTACTTGGCTCGGAAATGGTTGGTTTTGGTGGCTTAGACAATGTCAGATTTCGTGGCGTCGTCTCGCCCGGTGATCGCCTGATCCTTCTTGTGAAAATGGTAAAGACTCGGCGCGGTCGAATGATCATCGCCGATTTCCAAGGTGTCGTCGGCGAAAATGTAGTTCTCGAGGGAACACTTCGAGGAATTCCCATTCCCGTCGATGCATTGACCAATCGCGGTGAGTGATCTCTCTTCGCTCGACGAGATACTCAAACCAAGCGGTAAACCTTTAAGTAGGCCTGATCGCTAACCGCGACCGCTAAGGATCCGCGGCATTCTCTGGATGTTCATGGTATGACAACGATTCGAACTGAACATCCGGCTGATTTACCACCCACCGAACCGCTCGATTTTCTTGTAGTCGCGCCGCACCCAGACGATGCCGAACTGGGGATGGGTGGGACAATCATGAAGATGATCGAACAAGGCCAGCGCGTCGGCATCCTCGATCTCACCAGTGGTGAACCGACACCACATGGAAGCGAAGTGATTCGCCGCCAAGAAACCGAAGCTGCCACCAAGATTCTTGATGTCACTTGGCGAGGGAACGCAGGGCTGCCCAACCGATCACTCGAAGCAACTTTAGAGAACCGAGAACTTCTCGCGAGCTATTTTCGCGTCCTGCAACCGCGATGGCTGTTTGCACCTTACTGGGAAGACGCGCACCCCGATCATCTTGCTGCTACTCAGCTAGTCGAAGCGGCTCGCTTCTGGTCCAAGCTCAGCAAAACGGAGATGCCCGGCGATCGGCACCACCCGGAACGTCTCTATTACTACTACTGCATCCATCTCCGACTTGCGATCACACCGACTTGGATCACCAATATCAGCCAGCAGTGGGATCGCAAACTCTCGGCGATTCGCTGCTATGAAAGCCAGTTCATCACGGGCCGCCCCTCAACCTCGCCTACTTTGATGGACCGGTTTCGAGATGATGCAGCTTATTGGGGCAAGCTGATCAATCGCGACTACGGCGAACCGTTCACGACGAGGGAACCCCTAGCGCTCGAGTCAATCCGGGATCTAATCTGATCAAACCTGTTTTCGGTTTTGCGATGATGGTCCAACCCGTGAATGTCACGCTCTTCCAGCTAAGATCAGCTTGACTCACCCGGATTCTTTAAGGTCTTGATGCAATCGACCAAGCGTTCCACACCCAATTGCGATAACGCTTTGGGTAACTCATCTACCAATCTCGTTGAGATAGTCGGGTCGTAGTAGTTGGCGGTTCCAATTTGCACAGCACTCGCGCCGGTCACCAGAAACTGCATCACGTCATCGATGTTCGCGATCCCTCCGATTCCAATGATCGGGATATCAACCGCTTGCGCGACCTGATGAACACACCTTAGCGCGATCGGCTTGATCGCTGGACCACTCAATCCTCCCATACCATTTCCAAGCATGGGTCGCTGCCGCTTCCAGTCCACAACAATTCCCAAAACGGTGTTGATCAGGCAGACCGCATCCGCCCCGCCATCGGCGGCACCTTGCGCAATCTCCGCAATGCTCGTGACATTCGGAGTCAATTTGGCGAAAATCGGTGTGTCGGTTACCGCACGCGATGCTTGCACCACCTTGCGACAAGACTCGGCATTGGTACCAAAATCAATCCCACCGCTGACGTTAGGACAGGAGAGATTGAGTTCCAAAGCAGAGACTCCCGGCTGCGATCCGACTCGCTCAGCGAGCGAAACAAAGTCCGACTCGCTACGCCCCGCCACACTCACCACCACCGAAGTTCCGACGTCTCGAAGATAAGGCAGATGATGTTCGAGAAACGCGTCGACCCCATCGTTATCGAGTCCGATCGCATTGAGTAGGCCAGCCGATGTCTCAACGGTTCGCCATGGTTGATTGCCAATCCGGGGCTCGGCCGTAATCGTCTTAGGAACAACCGCACCAAGCCTTGAGACATCCACCACTTCTTGCATCTCCCGCGCATAACCAAACGTGCCCGAGGCGGTCATGATCGGATTCTTGAGTTTCAAGCGTCCCAAATTGGTGGATAAGTCCATGATTCTCTTTAATTCAATCGCCTACGGAATATCTAATACGTTTCCCCAAGGTCTGCTCCCTATTGTCTGCCTCCGCGTTTCAAACGCTAGTGGGCTTGTTTAGGCAAAAACCGCAGCTTTAATCCGAAGAAATCAGTCTCGATGAGATCTCCGCGATCAGTCGCTCTGCAACAAACGGTTTGGTTCCATCGATGCTCGCAAGCACCTCTCCGGATGCATCTAACAATTCAACCTCGTTATGATCCGCATCAATCGCAGCGGGTCCATTGCTTACCATCAGATCGCAGTGTTTGCGTTCTAATTTAATGATTGCCCTGAATCGCTGATCTTCGGTTTCTAAAGCAAATCCAACGACCCATTGGCCGGGCCGCTTGCGTTGTCCCAAGGTCGCGACCACATCAGAGGTTTCAACAAGTTCGATTCGCAGCGGTTTCCCTGTCTTCGATATTTTTTGCGACTGCACATGACGAGGCATATAGTCACACGGCGCCGCTGCTCCGATCGCTCCTTCGCATCGCGTGAAAAGTTCGCACGACTTTTCCAACATTTCGTCCGTCGTAATCACCTGATGCACTTCGGCTTCGACCGGGTAATCCACCACAACTGGCCCCGAAACAATCACCACTTCATGACCAGCGTCGAGAACCGCTCGCGCAAGCGCTGCCCCCATTCGCCCACTGGAAGCATTAGTGATGTAACGCACCGGATCAAGGTACTGCCGCGTCGG
>JADHOA010000268.1 GCA_016779185.1 Rubripirellula sp. | reverse complement strand
GGCAAGCTGGTTACTCACTATCCGGACGGAACTGCCAGTGGTAGACGCCGGTTTGAGATGGTTCTTTCCTCTACCTTGCTATTTCAAACCTTTGAGGATCCTGGCCAAACTGTTGAAGTCACGGGTCGAAAATGTGTGAGTCGACTCGAAGCGATGCAGAGGGTGGTTGAGCACGAGTTTGTGCACTTGGTCGAGATGCTTGTTTGGAACGCCGGTAATTGTAACGAGGCACGATTCCAGTCGATTGCAAATCGCTACTTTCTACACACCGATTATCGCCACAGCTTGATCACTCAGAGAGAGCGTGCTGCGATGCGATTCAATGTGCGTTTAGGCGATCAGGTACGCTTCAAGCATGACGGCAAGATTCTGATCGGGAAAGTCAATCGCATTACCCGAAGAGCGACGGTTCTAGTACCCAGCGATCGGGGACAATTGTTTTGTGATGGCAACCGTTACCAGCGATTTTACGTACCGCTGGAGAAGCTTCAAAAAGCCGGGTAACGCGAATAAGAGATGGCGGGGTCAGTGGGTCATCGCATAGGTGACGATGTTGATGCCCATCGGATAGGCCTTCTTGACCGAGAATTCCTCGAAGTACCATTGCGCTTCGCCCTCTCGTTCCCAGCCGTCACCCAAGTCGGTGTTATGACAGATGAATACCATGATCCGACCTTCATCGTCGTAGATGGCGCGATAGTGCGGCGTGCTGGTGTCACTTCCGTCGCGAGACTGTTCCCAGGTTCCAAATTTTCCATCGCGAGTTGCGTAGGCGGCGTTGATCGCGGGAACTTGGGGTTTTTCTTTCATCGGGTAGACGCACTGGAAAATCTCGTGTGACAAAGGTACTTCCGCTGGATCGCGATCGGGGAATACCCGCTTTAATTCTAGTCGTAGGTTTTCGTATTGGGAGTCACCCCAAAAGTCATCCACCATCAGGAATCCGCCGTTGAGACAGTATTGTCGCAGTGCGTCCACTTCACCTTGGCTAAAGATCAAGGCACCCGGCTCGATAATATAAATAAAGGGGTAGTTGAATAGCCGAGGATCCGTCAGGTCCAAAACGATTGGTTCTGGATTCACTTTCAGGGAGGTAAGTTCTTGGAGGCGTAACGAAAAGTTTAGGTCACTATCGCGGTAGTCCGTGGCCCATCCGCCGCCCCGTCGACCGTAGCCGCCGTAAGAGTCGTATCGAATTCTGACGAACGTGAATACATCGTCCTGGAACTGAGGATCAATTTCCCAATCAGGAACGCCGTTGCGACCAGTATCGAGTCCTCGGTTCCAACCACCACGTTGACCTACCGTCATCCCTGCGGCACCTAAAAGCATTAGGGTGAAAACCACGGCTAAGACCGGCAGTTTGAATGAGGTTTTTGTTGGATCTGTTTGTTGCTGATTACTCATTGGCTGAGCCATCTTTACTTGTGGTGGATTGATCCTGGTTGGATTCAGGCGAGTCGGTATTGACCTTGGAATTCAGGTCCTGATCCTGTTCGATTGGATTGGTTTCTTTGATGATTTTTCTAAGTAATTGGTGCGCTTCGCGGTACCTTGGGGCTTCGGCGAGTGACAAAAGGATATGGCGTTTTGCTTCCTGATTTTGGCCAAGCGCATGATGAGCCTTCGCGAGCTGATATTGGATAAGTGCGGGATCGACCGGGGCCATTTGAGAGATAGCGTTCAGCGCGGAAATGGTTTTCTCCGGTTGGTTTTGTCTCTCAGCAGCGTTTGCCAACGCAAGATGTCCCTCCTCAAGTAGCGGATGGATGGACAGGAATTTTTCTGCGACCTCAAGTACTCGATCCCATTGAGATTGTTCGCTAAAAATTTCGATCAAACGCCTAAGAGTGGCGAGAGAATTGGAATTCAGTTGGTCGTAGTGCTCCCGTGCTGCTTGTTCCCCTAACGCGTCGCCAAGTTGTTGTCGAGTGTTTGCAAGTAAGTAGAGCGGGTCACCTGATTCCCCCGTAAAGCAATTTAGATTTTCTAATGTTTCTAAATAAACCTTGGCTGCTTCGAATTGTCCGAGTGAATAACTTTTTTCCGCGAGTGTTCTGAGTGCCCAGTAATGGTTGGGGGTTTCTTGGATGATTCGTTCAAGATCTTCGGTACTTGGGGATTCTGGAATGTTGTCGCGAGTCCAATCCGCGTCGGGTGCAAACTCGTTAGCAATCTTCTGTGCATAGATTTGGAACTCAGCATCCAGCCGGTCAATTGATCCAACTGATTTCTCAAGAGCATCCGAGATGTTAAGGCCGTCTGCGAGAGCATCAAGGATGACGAGTACCGATTCGCTACCATGGTTGTCGACAAGGAAATCAATCACGAGAGAAGATTGATAGTAGGCGAACTGTAAATGGATCGCTGAGGGTGGCGAAAGGAACGCGTTGCTCAGTTCGCTGACAGGAGTAAGCGATTCACTGAGAAGCATCTCGCGATAGATGGGTGTGATCTTTTCGCCCCAGGCAGGATCGCGCTGTCGCTCCTCATAAACCGAGATGCCTTCACTTAACCATCTTGGCATTCGGTTTTTTGTTTTCTCTAGTGTAACAACGTGACAGAATTCGTGCCAAAGCACGCTCTTCCAGTTCGATGGCGACTGTCCTTGAGATGCGGGGCTATTTGCAGTAATGACTCGCCCAAAACAAACGCCCAAGAATCCCGCTCCTCCAGGCACTCCGAACGTACGAATTGCGAAATCTTTTTGATCGGGGTATATCTCAACAATAATCGGTGCATTGGGGGTGATTTGATACTTATCGCAGAGAGTATTCTTTGCCTCGGATAAAAGGTCCATCACACTTTGCCCATAGATTCCCGCTTCATCTGAAGACATGCGAAGAATGATTCCGTTCTCTTCGATCGACGCAAACTGACTAAGTTTAGAATTGAGATTCAGCAGATTGATCGCAACCACGTTATACGGATCTTCATCTGCTACTTGTTTCGCCAATTCCCAGCCAACCTCGTTTTGTCCAATTCGCAGCAAGTCTTGTGAGAGTTGAAACTTGGCTGGCACAAATCCCGAATCCAATTCAAGAGCACGACGTTGGTAGGCGGCACCCTCGGCGAATCGGTACTTCTCAGAAAGTTTCTTGCCAATGAGGTGGTCGACATTCGGGTTTTCTCCCCAGGTGGTCAACGCTTTTTGACGAAGTGATGCTTCGGCTTCAAAATCACCAGCAAGGTGAGCTATTACCGCTTTGAGTCCAAACGCCTCCTGATGATTCGGATTGATAGAAAGGAGAAAATCGAGGATCGCCGCAGCTGCTTCGTATTGCTCGCCGTCAATCGCCTTTTCGGCTTTCAACAGAAGACTGGGTGGATGTCTTGGGTTGAGATCGAGTGCAGTCTGCAGCGACTGATTGGAGCGTATTCGGTCGGAGGTTGCCCATGTGCGAGCGAGTTGGTAGTGAACCGCCGGGTTTTCGGGGGCAATTTCTAAGGCACGTTTGAGTGTATCAGCAGCGACTTGAAAGTCGTTTTTGCTGAGTGCGAGTTCGGCGGATGCTAGGCAAGCACCAAGATGAGTTGGGTCTGAATCGAGTACACGATCAAAAAACAGTTCTAAGATTTGGCGTGCATCTTCGCCTTTTGCAGCAAAGTACTGCCCCATCGCGACAAGATTGTCTCGGCTGGCGTAACGAGAGGGTGCTGTTTGCATCAAAAGTAGAATCTGATTATTCGCTGCCGACGCCTCGTCCGCTTTGCCGCATCGTCTAAGTGCCTCCACACCCAGCATGCGCAATGACAAACTGGTCGGGTAACGCTTGATCGCATCTTCGTAAACCTTGAGTGCCGGCTCTGGTTTTCCCTGAGTCAGCTGGACTTGCATCAGTGTTTTGGGCCACCTCTCGTTCCAGATTCCGCGTTCGACCTGCTCGGTGGCAAACGCTTCGGCCTCTTCGTACTTGCCCGTGTTAATCAGTTTCTGAACGTCATCTAGGTCAGATGCGATCGCAAGCGAATGGATGACGATCATCATTGCTGCGAAGCGACACAGCCAATCGAATAATCTCATCTCGTAGTATCCATTCAAAAAATAGCAGACAGTTATCGATACGCTTGGGGGGGTGAGAGCGGCAGCAAGGTTGGGTCTGGGAATCTTTTGCTCGACAGCCGTTCGTTTCAATCGCTTGAAACCTATTTCGGCCACCTAGGCGATCCAACCCAGTGGGGAATGTTTCAATCCGTTGGTCAGTTTAGCCTTTCGGCCGTAGGGAGGGTTGGCGGTCTGTCTAAATTGCCATCTGTTTCAGCCAAAAATCCAGTCGATCGCGGTCGGTCATCGTAATGGTTCTTTTTCCTTGACGTGTTCGTCTTCTTGCTCGGCGGTTGGGTAACTCCCCTTGATTTTTGAGGGCTTTTTGTGGATCCGAGTTCGCTGCGTTGTGTGAATACTTCATGGATCTGCTAACCTTTCGAGATCGATATGTGCTGCTGATCATTGCTCTCGCGACCTTCCTATTCGAGGTGGTGTGCGCGAAGTTGCGGAGTGGGCTAACGCGATGGCCAGTGCCAAAAATGTTTGTGCTGGTGTTTGTGCTGGATCGTGCCGAGTGGTTACCGAACGGAGCACTGCATCGCAGAGATCTCCCGCGAGAGATCGTTCCGTTCGCGATCGTAGTAGCGTTGCGAGTGATTCATGAATCCAGATCGTAGGAAATGGAAAGTAATTCAATGAAGCTTTTACAAGAATGTTTAGGTACGCCGTTTGAAGCATTGAATCTATCTTGCTTCACAGCCGTGGCGGCTTTAGCAGCGTGCTTGGTCGCAACACCCTTTGCTGCTGCTGAACAGTTGCAACAGATGCGGTTGGGGATCATTGGGCTGGACACGTCGCATGTTCCCGCCTTTACCAAGGAGTTTCATCGTGAGCCGGTGGCAGATCCGGCACTGATGGGTTTCCGTGTTGTCGCTGCCTATCCCCATGGCAGTGCCGATATTGAATCGAGTGCGAGTCGTATTCCTAAGTACACCGAAGAAATGAAGGAGATGGGGGTCGAGATCACCGAATCGATCGCTGATCTGCTGGCGAAGGTGGATGCGGTGCTGCTTGAGACGAACGATGGAAGATTACACTTGGATCAAGCAATTGAAGTTTTCAAGGCGGGAAAGCCAGTTTTTATTGATAAGCCAACCGGTTCGAGACTTGCTGAAGTGGTTGCAATCTACCGAGCGGCCTCAGAGATGAAGGTGCCTGTTTTCTCAAGTTCCTCGTTAAGATTTAGCCCTGGCGCCCAGGAAGTCCGATCGGGAAAATTCGGTAATGTTTTAGGCTGTGATGCTTACAGTCCATGTGCCCTCGAGCCGACTCATGTTGATCTTTACTGGTACGGGATTCATGGAGTGGAATCGCTATTCACCTGCATGGGTGTCGGATGCGAGCAGGTTTCCCATCAGTCAACCAAAGATTCTGAGTTGGCCGTTGGACTTTGGAGCGGTGGGAAGATTGGAACGTTTCGAGGCATTCGCGAAGGTTCCGGTGGATATGGGGGAACGGTTTTCGGTGATCAAGGGATAGGTGCGATCGGTCCCTATGGTGGATACCGACCGTTGGTAATTGAGATTGCAAAGTTTTTTCGAACTCACCAACCGCCCGTTACTCAACAAGAAACCATTCAAATTTACGCGTTCATGCAAGCTGCTCTCGTCAGCAAGCAGCGTGGAGGTGTGCCAGTAAAAATGGCGGAGGTTATGGAAGCTGCGGAATTGGAGGCAACGGATTTGCTCAAAGAAAGAATCAAAAAGTGATGAATCATCAGCTGTGTCGCAAGGTATACGCAAAAACGGTTTTCTATCCAACTTTGGCGTGGAACTGCTTGCTTGGGCGAATCCTTGGCCTACGTCGTTGGTGGGATCACATTGACCCTCACGTGATTGTGGGGGCTTATCCGTTTGCGCGAGATGTTTCCGCCATGAGTGAGGATGGTGTTCGAGCGGTTGTCAATACTTGCGAGGAGTATGAGGGCCCAATCAAGCAATACGCGGATGCAGGAATTGAGCAGTTAAGAATTCCGACGACCGATTTTACACATCCTCGTTTAGCCGATATTCAACAAGCCGTGGAGTTCGTGCAGAGTCACGTGGAGAAGCAGCAGACCGTTTACATTCATTGCAAAGCTGGGCGCGCTCGTAGCGCCACGGTCGCGATGTGTTGGCTTTTGAAGTATCGGGCGATGACGCTAGACCAAGCACAGAGTCACTTGCTGCGGCATCGTTCTCACATTAACCCCAGATTGACCCAGCGTCCTGTGGTTATTGA
>JADHOA010000267.1 GCA_016779185.1 Rubripirellula sp. | reverse complement strand
GGAAGCCTCGGTAACGTGGTCAACAATCAGTTTCAGTTGTCCGAATATCAACTCGTGGATGGGGTTTTGATTCCAAATGGGGATGGCAGTGAAACCGAGATCGTTGTCAGCTCCGAGGGTACGGTCGTTAGTGGTCTACCTAAGACATCGGGGCAGGCATGGGACGTGATTCGAAACGGTCCGGTTGCGAGTCAACACTCACCGTCACTCGGCGGTGTTGACTTTACTTCGGCGGGTCATGATTTGCTCGGTATCCATGCCAATGCAGCAATCACGTTTGACCTGCGCGAGTTTCGTTCTGCAATGGGTCAGGATCGTTTGGTTTTTCAATCAGACGTTGGATACTTTGGGGCTCAGGGTGACTACCACGCCGATGTTTCTGTTGCGTTGGATGGCAACATTGTTTGGTCTTTCGACGGATTAAAACGCGAGCATGGATTACAGCAGTTGACCATTGAGATTGAATCAACTGCAAGTTTCTTGACATTGATTGCCACCGATGGCGGTAACGGTTACTCACATGATCAAGTCGGTTTTGGTGATGCAAAGATCTTGAGAAAGGTGGTAGTTGATCGGTCAGAAGCTGATGCCAGAAAGTTACACGATTTGGAGAAAACGCTTGCCACAGTGAAACAGGAGCTTGACGCTCTTGGTCCCCCGCCTCGTGTTTACGGAGTCGTGGCTAAAACTGAACCCGATCTGATTCATCGATTGAAACGCGGCGATGCAGAAATGCCAGTTGGCGAACCTGTGTCACCTGGTTCGCTTCGTTGTGTCACGTCGCTGGAGGCTGGTTTTGGCACTGCGGAGACACCTGAAGGTGATCGTCGGGTTGCGTTGGCAAATTGGATTACCCATCCTCAGAATCCTTTGACTTACCGAGTAATCGCGAATCGAGTTTGGTCGTGGCACTTTGGTAAGGGGCTCGTTTCGACTCCGAGTGATTTTGGGACGGGCGGTTCAAAGCCAACCCATCCTGAGTTGCTTGATTGGCTGGCCCTTCAACTCAGGAATGCCGGTGGTTCGCTTAAGGATTTACATCGCATCATTTTGAATAGTCAGACCTATCGTCAGCAGAGCCGACACGAGAGTGGTCAGTTTGCGGTGGGTGTGGATGCTGACAATGATTTCCTTTGGCGTCAAAATTCGCGAAGGCTAACCGCGGAAGCGATTCGAGATTCTGTTCTCGCCGTAAGCGGGAAATTGAATTTAAAAAGCGGTGGTCCTGGATTTGAAGACTTCTCGTACACCGAGGCTTACGCGCCCATCTATCGGTATGTCGTAGCTGATCAGCCCGAGCTTTGGCGTCGCAGTGTTTATCGGTACGTGGTTCGAACGACTCCTAATGAATTTCTTACGACGTTCGATTGCCCCGATCCGGCCAGTTTTACTCCGAGGCGTTTAACGACCACGACACCGCTTCAGTCCCTCGCGCTGTTGAATAATGAGTTTTTGATTCGGCAGAGTGATTACTTTGCCAAGCGAGTGTTCGCTGAGGTGGGTGAAGAGATAAGCGATCAAGTCATTCGCTGTTTTCTACTTGCTTATTCACGAAAGCCAAACGCGTCGGAACTAGAAATATCAAAACATTTTGTCGAGGAACACGGCTTATTCGCATTTTGTCGTGTTATCTTAAACTCAAGTGAATTCTTATACATCGACTGACCTGTGGGCTGGGTAACAAATGAGAAGGCTGCTGATGATCAAGATTCACCGTCGATTGCTTGGCGCAGCGATGCGAGGCGCAATGGTCGCTGTGCTGCTCATCACTGGTGATTTCGTCTGGGCCGATTGGTTCGACAGCGAGGTCGAGCCGATCCTAAAGACCCATTGTTTGGAATGCCATGGGCCCGATGAGCAAGAAGGATCGTTCCGTGTTGATCGACTTGCGAGACTTCTTCGCGGTGGCGAGAGTGGTGAGCCTGCGGTGGTTCCCGAAGCTCCCGATCGTAGCTTTTTGCTTCGAGTCGTTCGTCACCAAGAGGCCGGGTATGAGATGCCACCCGACGGCCGTTTGTCAGACACGGAAATCGATATTCTGGAAAAGTGGATTCTCGCGGGTGCGAAGACACCTGAACATTATGGCCCTGTCAAAGAAACGATAGAGCTTAGCCACTGGTCGTTTCTGCCCTTGGAAAACAAGGTTGGTAGTGCGGCTAATCAATCACGGTTGCCGGCCGAATCGAATGCGTCCGACGGTTTCGCAGAGGATTTGCCGCCGGTCGTTTCCAGTGGAACGCTGGCGGCGAACGCGTTATCACCATCGGAGCAGCTCGATGTCCATGTAAGGCAGCGTCTCAGTGATTCGGGGCTCGCACCCTCGTCCCACGCTCAGCGGCGAACACTGATAAGGCGACTTTACCTGATCATGCATGGGATTCCTCCGACCCCTGAACAGGTGGCACGCTTCGTGAATGATTTAAGCAGTGATTCATGGGAGCGATTGGTTAGCGACGTTTTGGAGAGTGAATTGTTCGGCGAACGCTTCGCGAGCCTTTGGCTGGACCTGATTCGCTTTGGCGAGACGCACGGTTACGAGATGAATCGCGAGCGACCGACGGCTTGGCCGTTCCGTGATTGGGTCATCGACTGCTTCAATCAAGACATGCCGTACGATCAATTCATTCAAGCGCAGATTGCTGGCGACAGTGTGGGGCTGCCGATTGGGACAGGATTTTTGGTCGCTGGACCTGTCGATCAAGTCAAAGGACAAGATCCAAAACTGCGACTGAATCAGCGAATGAATGAACTTGACGATATGATCAATACGGTCGGTACCGCATTTCTTGGCTTGACCACTGGATGCGCGCGGTGTCACGACCACAAATTTGATCCAATCTCGCAAACGGATTATTACGCTTTACAGGCTGTTTTTGCTGGGGTGAATCATGGTGATGGTAATTTGCCGCTGACCGATAACCAGCAGTTGAGAGTCGCGGAGTTAGAAGAGGATGAAAAAGAACTGCTGAGTCGACTGAGCCCTTTCCTACCTCGATTACGTGAGAATGGTTGCGTGCGAGTGATCGATGAATCGCAGGCAACCCATTTGGTCGAGGCAAAGGGATCAGCGGATCGCGTTACCGAACCGTCTGTCGACTGGTCGCGTGGTTCGTACACGTGGTGGAATCACGATCCCGAACATCCCGTGGTGCAGTATGAGCCGAAGCTAAGTGGTCATTATCGAATCTGGCTGAGCTGGGGCGCCGGTTTCAGTACCCACACGACCAGGGCAAGTTATCGACTGCTTGCAAGCGGTGATGAAAATGTGATCGCAACCGTTAATCAGCAACTGCGAGCTGACGGTAGTGGGAAAGTTGATCAGATGAAACGATGGAGCGGTTTTTTCGACGCGGGAATACATCTACTGAGTCCCGCGGATTCGCTATTGCTGTATGGAGGGAATGACGCCGCTGCAGTAACAGCGGACGTGGTTGTATTTGAAGAGGTTGATGTTGAAACGGCGAAAGACTCCAGCGGATTCAGTCTCATGCCGAGATCGTCGGTGAGTTCTTTGATGAACATTGAATCGTTTACAACTCGCGAGGCAAAAGCAATTCGCTTTTGGATCGATGGCACCAATCAGAGTGAGCCTTGTATTGACGAATTGGAAGTGTTCGATGGAGGCCGAAACGTTGCTCTTGCTTCCTCCGGTGCAATCGCTTCATCGTCGGGTGACTTTGTTCATCCCACGCACAAGCTTTCACAAATCAATGATGGTGAATTCGGGAACCCTCGAAGTTGGATTTCGTCGCAGGTGAGTGGCGGATGGGTTCAAATTGATTTTGCCGATCTGTATCAGGTTGACCGAATCCAGTGGGCTCGTGACCGCACTGGTCAATTCGCCGATCGTACCGCCGTGGATTATCGCATTGAATTGATGCGTGCAGACGGGCAGTGGGAGTATGTTGCAGGTAGTTCCGACCGGCTTGTACCTCAGGTCAGCGGCGGCAAAGAACCGCAGTATCGGTTTGATTCATTTCCTGACTCCGAAGCAGAAAAGGGGCGTCGATGGCTCGAGGAGCTTACCTCGGTCCGACAAGAATTGGAACAGATTCAAAAAAGTCGGGTTGCCTACGTCGGACAATTTTCACAACCCGGAGCGACTCATCGACTTTATCGTGGTGAGCCGAGTTCGCCGCGAGAGCAAGTGGTGCCTTCTGCGATTGAAGCGTTGTCAAAACTGAAAATGGACGCGGCAAGTCCAGAGAGTGAACGACGCCGAATGCTCGCTGATTGGATCGCCAGTGAAGAAAATCCTCTGACAGCGAGAGTCATTGTGAATCGCATCTGGCAATTTCATTTTGGCGAGGGCATTGTGAGTACGCCGTCAGATCTTGGACGTAACGGCGCCGAGCCAAGTCATCCTGAATTGCTGGACTGGTTGGCAGGCGAGCTGATTCGATCGGACTGGTCTCTTAAGCATATCCATCGCTTAATCTTGCTTTCGGATACCTGGTGCCAGGACCATCTTCCGGTCGAACAAGCATTGAAGTTGGATGCTGGGAACCGATTGCTCTGGCGTTTTGCACCGCGTCGAATGGAGGCGGAGTCGATTCGCGATTCGATTTTGGCTGTTTCGGGTGTGCTAGATCTTGATAGCCGCGGAGGACCGGGCTTTAGCGCTTTCGAGGTGCAAATGGAGAATGTAAGACATTACCATCCGAAAGAGGATTATGGCCCGGAGGATTGGCGGCGAATGGTTTATATGACCAAGGTGCGACAGGAGAAGGACCAAGTCTTTGGTGTTTTTGATTGCCCGGACGCGAGTATGGTGGTCGCGAAACGAAGTCGATCCACCACTCCGTTACAAGCGTTAAGCCTGCTCAATAGTCGTTTCGTCCTGCAGCAGTCCAACTTGCTTGCGGAACGAGTGCGTGGTGAGGTGACCGATGATTCCGATACTAGTTTGCTAGTCTCAAAGGTGTGGCAATTGTGTTGCCAGCGAAATCCAACGCCCCCGGAGTTAGCGGCAAGTTTGACACTTGTCGAGCAGTATGGCTTGCCCGCTCTTTCACGAGCACTATTCAACGCGAATGAGTTCGTCTTTATCCCATGATTGAAAGACCAAAAGAGTAACTTAGTAAAGACTTGATTGCCGCGATGATGACGCGGGTTCAAATTACTAGAGGACCGAAGTGAAAGTTTGCTACTTTCAGCGAACTGAATTAGGAACGGTGCGGTAGTGCATCGATTGAGTGATTCCATGAAACAAGATCCTATTCGACGACAGTTTTTGAGGGATACCTTTACGGGACTTAGTGGTATCGCGTTGGCAAGCCTCTTAGATCGTGATGGTGTCATTGCGAGCGAGTTTTCTGAAGGGAAACCACAGATCGATGCCGCAAGGCCTTTCGCTGCTCGCGCTCCGCATCATCAGCCCGCCGCTGAGAATGTTCTTGTGATTTTTTGCTCCGGTGCTTGTAGCCAAGTCGATACATTCGATTACAAGCCTGAATTGATCAAGCGTCATGGGCAGGCGATGCCAGGTGCTGATCAGTTATTAACTTTTCAAGGCGAGCAGGGAATGCTGACCAAAAGTCCTTGGGAGTTTAAACCGCGTGGTCAGAGCGGGAAAATGATTTCGGAGCTATTACCGCAGATGGCGGATTTAGCCGATGACATGTGTTTTCTACACTCACTGACCAGTAAAACGAACACGCATGGTCCGGGTGAAAACTTTATGTCCACCGGTTACACGCTGGATGGATTCCCGAGTATGGGAGCTTGGACGACATGGGCATTAGGAACTGAAAATGAGAATTTGCCATCGTATGTCGCCATCTCCGATCCTCGAGGAACTCCACAGGCAAGTGTGAATAATTGGGGGCCAGGTTTCCTGCCGGCTGCCTATCAAGGGACAGAATTTTCGGCGATCAAGCCATTACAGAATCTTGAAATACCACAAGGGATTTCCGAGAAGGAGGATGCGGCGACTCGAAGTTTTCTTGAGCAGATCAACCAAAGTCACCGAGATGGGTTTCCTGGGGACAGTGATCTTGCGGCACGGATCTCTTCTTATCAGCTCGCGGCGAGAATGCAGCTAAGTGTTCCCGAGGTAACCGATCTGTCAACCGAGACTGCGAGGACCCTGCATGAGTACGGCGCGGATGATTCGAGTAATCCGCTAAAAGCTCAGTTTGCCAACAATTGTATTCTGGCCCGACGACTGCTGGAAAAAGGAGTTCGGTTTGTTCAACTATTCAACGGTGCCTACCAGACCGGTGGAGAGGGGGTTAGCAACTGGGACGGGCACAAGCAGATCCTTGACCAGTACAGCAAACA
>JADHOA010000266.1 GCA_016779185.1 Rubripirellula sp. | reverse complement strand
CATTCACATCGTTGTGACGACGACTCATCTCGACCATGACCTCGTCATAACAGGATGCCGCACGCACTCCCTCAAATTTATTCGCGGCAATCGACATTCCGATCCCGGTGCCACAAATTAAGATTCCCCGTTCAGCATCACCACGACTGACCTTTTCCGCGACGATGCGGGCATAGTCCGGGTAGTCAACTGGTTGATCCGAGTCGGTGCCCTGATCTAGCAGTTCATATCCAATCGAACTCAACGATTGAATCAAACGACTCTTAATCTTGACACCGCGATGGTCGCTAGCGATTGCAATTTTCATCATCGTCAACCTTACACCCCAGCCAAATTACTGGGAAAAAAATCTTCATCCAAACCGTCAATCCAAGCCTCCAATTCAAGATCGATCTGGTCAGCACAGGATTGATAAACTTCGACAGGCATTCCGACTGGGTCGGAAACATCTCCTCCGTCGCGCCGCAAGGTTCTCACACGACTCTCCAGTTCCGGCCAAGCCGCAAGGATTGCTGAACGATGCCCACGAGTCATCGTTAAAATCACGTCTGCGATGTTGATCAGCTCATCATCCAGTGAGCGACTACTATGCCCGGTAAGATCCAAACCTCGCTGCCCCATCACCTCCACGGCTTGGCTGCTTGCACCATAGCCATCGGCAGCAGCGACTCCCGCCGATAGAACACGCACCAGATCCTCGCGTCCAAACTTTACTCGGAATCGTTCACGTAACAATGTCTCCGCCATTGGGCTACGACAAGTATTACCTGTGCAGACCAATACGATCACTGGTTTAACAAATTGATTCATGGCGGCCTCTTCGATGGCTCCCTGATGGAGAATTTGATAACGATTTTTCTCCACGGTGACTCGCGTCGGACTACCACCATAACGGGTTGGCCCGTCATCGAGCAGCAGGGGAACCGAATCCGGGAGGTAATCCTTGGCCTCGGTAGCGGTTGTAACGACTCGGCCGGACGCAGAACCTAAAGGGCAAAAGACGATTGGACCGGGTAGGTAGCGATGAATTCCTTGGATGATTCGCTGAGAAATGACTCGAAAGGCGACTCGCCCCGATCCTCCGAGACACAAATCACCACCCCCTCCAAAGAGCTGCTTGGCGTCAAAGCTAGCATCAGAAGGGATCACCTCGATCTGCAACGGTCCCGGCCAGCAGCGTCTTGCTAGACGACTGATCAGAGGAGACCAATCAAGAAGGTAGTCTTCGGCGGCTTGAGTGCTAGGAACGAGGAAGCAAAAAGGGGGTGGATCTGGGAATTCTGGTGGGCCACCAAGGGTTTGATCGAATGGATGTTTGTTGGTTGGGGAGTCCACTGGCAGCGCGGATACCGTCGACGAATACCAATTTTTTAGCGTTTGAATTGCCTTCGGATTGAGAGAGTGGGCGATCAGCCCGTAAGTCGATTCGGTCGGTACAGCAACAAGCCCACCTTCTGCTAACGTTTGAACCGTTCGGTGCAGAAAATCCTGTGTATCGGGAGCCGCTCGTAGATCGAGAGTGGTTAGCATGAAGTCATCGCAGTCCTGATCGGCGTCGATCGTGAATGTAGAATCCCTTGAACATGAAAAGCGAGGGAAGATATCGTGTAAGAACAGGAGATGCAAATATGGATCAGCGAATCAGCATGAGTCAGCCACAGATCCGGAAAGGCGAAACGGAAGTACTGAAGACTCGCCTAACCGATTGCATCACCGCCGAAAAAGCTGGCAAATCCACGTCGGCAACCCACCGCCAATCCACTCGAAAAACCGATGGAAATGCCCTCAAGAAACCGGACCGCAGGAGCTTTTTAAAAGTCTCTGTCCAGGCCTCTTTCGCAGCAAGTCACCTCGCGACGGCCACCGCACGAGCAGTGGGCATGATACCAACCTCAGGCACTGGACTGCATCTGACCGCAATGGGTCTTGCGGGATTGAGTGTGACCACCGGAGGTTGCATCTCGCAGACGAAAACCACGCTTCCCGAAAAAACGTGGGGACGCCGAGGCTTCAGCCCTGGGAGATTCCTGAAACCACGTGCAATGGCCATTGATCCGCAGGACAATCTCTACATCGTGGATACAACGGGGAGAATTCAGGTTTTTGACTTCGATGGCAATTTCCTTCGGCAATGGAAAACGCCGGAGACGGAAAATGGCCGCCCTACTGGCCTAACCTTCACTCCAGGACCAACCGAAAATACGGCGATCAGGCCGCTCAAAAACCAATCAAGCTCCGCTTTCACTGATTCCGCCAGACTGTTAGTCGCGGATACACATTACTACCGGATGCTTTCCTACACGCCCGATGGAATCGAACAAGAGAACGAAATGATCGGCGGTACGGCGGGTTTTGGACCGGGTGAATTTGCCTTTGTCACCGATATCGCATGTGACCCCCAAGGAAACCGATACATCGGTGAATACAACGCATCGGATCGGATTCAGAAATTTGATCGCGATGGAAATTTTGTTTGCCAATGGGGCGGTAGTGGAAATGAACCGGGTAGCTTTGTTCGACCTCAAAGCTTGTTGGTTCGCGACAACGTCCTTTGGGTAGTTGACTCTTGCAACCACAGAATCCAACGATTCGACCTTTCGATCAGTCCACCTGAACTAATCGACATCTGGGGTGGCCCCGGCGAAAAGAATGGAGAATTTTTTTATCCGTACGACCTAGACATCGCGAGCGACGGGACCGTGGTGGTCATTGAATATAAAAACAATCGATTACAAAGATTTTCTAGCAGCGGGCAGTGGATTGCCTCGTGGGGAGGCCCCGGATTTAAACCGGGGAAGCTGAATCAACCATGGGGCGTCGTGGTCGATTCGATGGATCGCGTGCATATCCTGGACAGCAACAATCATCGAGTTCAACGCATCCAGATGCCCTCGTAATCACCGAAGACCAATCGTCGAAGATGCCCCCGCGCGCTATCTGGGTCCTGATCAAAATTAAATTTTCTTTCGCAGGACCTAAGGTGTCACGGCAACCGCCAATGATTTCCTTTGCACTGAGGTGGCACGTTTTTGCATGGATTCAATCCAAGTGGCAACGCCTCTCGACTAGGCAATCGACCCATCCAACATGAGATGCACTTCGCATCAAGCTAAAACATCGGATCCAGACAAATAGGCAGTCAAAGATGAACCAGGTTCTGCGAAAAGCCATGCAACGCTCGGACGACTACGTCATCGAAATGGATTACTCGGACGCACAAGGTAATCAAACGCACCGAGTCGTTAGCCCTATTCGCTTCATGGGAAGTAGGAGATTTTTAGGACTTTGCCTATGCCGTGAACAACCTCGACAATTTCAACTCTCACGCTGCAAAAATCTAAGACTCGTACCGGCAGACCAGATATTGATGCCGGTTCCAATGTCTTAGCCCCGCATGCAAGAAGTAACATTGCCTTCGATGCCGATATGCATAGCCCGTGTTGCACAAAAAGGTTGCCGAGAAAAATAGTAAAAAGCGGCTCCGTCGGACGGCCTTAAGCGCCCGAACTGTCTCGACCGCAGTAATCGTCGAGTCAAAATAAATTCTTTGAGAAACGCTTCAGACATCATCCATGGCAAGCATCATGCGTTCGTTACCTATTCTTGACTCCTCAGCTACCGAACCAAGTGGCATGGATCAAAATGATCACTCAACACTTTGCAATGATCTTAGCCGTGTTTTACCAACGACGAAAAGCTCGAATCGCTAATCAGCGAACTTCGAGCTGTTCGTGTACGAGGGCTGAAAATTCCCGACGCGTGATTGGGCAGCCCTCGCATGCCTCCGCCCTACGGAATTCGATTAATCAAGAGGTCATGGTCTCTCCAATGACAATCTCTTGACGGGGGTTGGATAAGACTCGGTGACCGAGTCTCGAGCTTGTACAACCGGATGATTCATTTGAGAATTTTGTGTGACTTGCGGTTCGACGACACCGGATCCAATCACTTCACTCGATCCAATCACTTCACTGGAGTGACTGCTTTGCTGAACGGATTGCTGAGGCGTAGCCCCCAACAAGTGAAGCATTTGCTTGGTGTTTGCTCCGAGAGTCGCTAGATCCTGATCACGCACATTAACGGGCTGGCGAAAACGGTCCATCTCAAGTTGCTGAGCGGCCTGCCGAAGGATAGCTTCGTCCGATTGGAGACTCCCCGCTTCATTGCCGTTTTCAATCGCTTCATCAAGCAGAGGATCAGAGGTCGAAGTTGGATCGGCGGAATCAAAATCGGCTGCATCACCATACTCCAAGGGTCCCTTGCGAACCGCATCGGGTCGCATGTTGCCGCGTTGTTTCAGCTTGCCCGAACTTCGCTCTCGAGCTCGCTCCAATGCGTCCCAATAGGCTTTATCGTTCCAAGGACCTTCTGTGAGCGAGATACTGTTATTTGGAAGTAGGGTACCCTTGAGATAATCAACGTAGTTAAGTGACTTGTTGTATTCCCCTAGAGCGCGATAGTAGGAAATCTGTGCATCGGCTCGACGCAACTGACTCTGCAAAACCACATTGACCGGACTGCGTCCGCCTTTGAATTCTGCCAATCTTGCTTCTACTTCTTGTTCTGCTGCTTGCCAACGCATTGCATGCGTTTGGACCAACTGGTAGTGCGTCGCCGATTTTGCAACCGCATCACTCAATTGACTGACCATCAATCTTTCAGCATCCTGCAAGAAAGCGCGAGATTGATGCAAACGGAGTTGTGCACCTCGAACTCTCGCTCTCTCGCGGCGACTTCCGATGGCCGGCGGAGTAATTTCCAGCCTGACGGCTCCTTCTTGGAATCCCCCCCCGGTCAATTCGGCCAAAGCACTCGTTCCGGCAAATGATTCACCAATATCAACGCTACGTCGTCCAGGAGGTCCAAACGTATCCCCGACACCGACCCAGCGATAAAGGAGCGATAGGTTTACTTCGGGCAGTAGCTGATTTTTGGCAGAGACCTGCTCAAGTTCACGCTGCTGAATCACGGTTCGCCCCTTGCGGAGCTCCGGACTCAGGTAAAGCATCTGGGCAACGGATTCATCCCAGTCATATTCCATCCGCGCCAGTGACGGCTCTTCGATTGGACGAATCAAGCGACCATCGGTCGCTGCGATACCCAGCAACTCACGCAACGCTCGCTCGCTGCCGTAAACGCCCCGACGCTCATCGGATGGAAGGTTTGAACCAGCAAGCGAAGCGGAAAGTCGGGCGCGAAAGTTGTAGTACTGCTCCTCAGCCTGAGCCAACTCCTGTTTCGTGCCGATGCCCTTGTCGAAATTGAACTTTGCAAACTTTGCAGTAGCGATTGCACTGTTTCGACCAATCACGGCGGTGGAGACGTTTCGATAGGCAACGTATAGATTCCAGTAGGCAACCTCCACATCTCGCACGAGATTCCTAACTTGTATCTCAAAGTCGGCGATTGATAAATCTTCGTTCAGACTCGCTAAAACCACAGGGACTCGATTCACAAGTGCACCTCGATTCCGCATCAACGGATGCTGAACCTGTGCTTCGAGGATTGCGGTCCAATCGCTTGGAACCTGACGATTGACTGAAGACAAGTCATTAACGGTTGGCTGATTATTACGGGAGTAGATTAACTGTTGACGAAGCGTTGCAACTCCGCCTGTGGCAATTCGTTTACTGATCGCGGCTTGCTGTGTCGTATCAAGCCCCTGGCTCAAAGGGTTACTCAGATTGAAACCAGTACCTGAATTCCGTGCGCGATCCGTGGTGCGTGTATCAACAAAACCACTTACCTGTGCATCGAATTCCGCAAGCGCATCCTCAACACCTCCGATTTGATTGGCTCGAAAAACGCCGCGAGGCAAGAGTCGATTCCCATTGCCATCGATGGCTAACGCATTGGACTGTGTCGTCGACTGCTGGATCGCTACGTCGTAGATACTGCCAACCTGTTCAACATTCGCGCTGGTGAACTGGGCAGCGACATTATCTCGAAACTCTGCATTACCGCCGGTAGTGATGAAAAACTTCGCGTTCTGAAGTGCGATGGAGACGCACTCTTCGACGTTTAAATCCCAAAACTGGTACTCATGGTTCCCGATCGACAACGGTGCGGTCGCTTCGGTCGTCTCTGCAAGACTCTCCACCTCGACATCGGGATACTCAATTTGAGTAGCGGTTTTGAGGTAATACTGCAGATCGGCAGGCTCATTGAGAAAATACGGCTGCATCGGTGCGCAGCCCGTGGCCATCATTAGGGCCAAGCCTAGCTGGAGGGAGGTTGCGAAACGAAACAGCGGAGAAGACATACAGCCCTGGCTTCCGGGATCG
>JADHOA010000265.1 GCA_016779185.1 Rubripirellula sp. | reverse complement strand
GCTTGTCACCAGGTTGCCAGGAAGAGTAAACAACGTGACTTCCACCGACGCCGAAGCCAAGAATCCAAGTGGAGAGAATGCAGACAAAGAAGATCGCAGCCTTTGTCCGACGACCTTGGTAGAAGTGTCCGGCACCGGGAATCAGCCAAGCCAGCAATGCGGCAAGCGGTCGATTACGCAAGTCAACCAATTCACCGTCGACGGCGATCGTATTGTTTTCTGCTGAGGTCATCAATTTGATTTATTGGAGGTCTCGATAGGGTGGAAATCAAAGGGTGCTTGGGTCAAGATTCATGCACTCGCTTTGACGCCCCCTCCCTATTGTGGAAGAAAGACTCGTGGTGCGATAGGTGAATACAGTCCTGTCATCACTTGCAGGGCCCTAAAAGATGAAGCTGTGGTCCCCGACTTGCACGCCGAGAAACAATCATCGCTTGAGGATTATCGATTGTTGACCGGCGTAGGGACCTGAAAATATCTCTTGACGTACAACCGTAATTTTCGCTAGACCCGTGAGTTTGCGAGAGATTGGTTACCGCTTCACTCCAGCAGATCGTTGACTGCATAGCAAAATGGCTCCGAAAGATGACTCGTTTTTTTACACTCCTGCTCTTGATTGCCCCCCTGTGCATTGCCCCCCTTTGCATCGGTTGCGGAAGCCAAGGAGAGCCGGTGGCAAGCCAAGCACCGATTTCGGCGACCGAAGAGGCTGAAGCAAATGCACTCGTGAACACACCGACTGATGTGGTGAGCCAGTTTCTTGATGAAGTGCGTCGCGGCGGTCAAGATTCGCTGGCCCAGAGTTTGCTGACTCGAACTGCTCAATCGGAATTAAACCGCATTGGCCAAACGGTCCAACCAATCGGGTCTCCCGACGCGTCGTTCCAGGTGACTCGGGCAGAAATGGTTCCTGATGAACCGGGTTCTGCTCTCGTACACAGTCTGTGGATTGAACCTAATCCAAATGGAGGTCAAATTGAGAACCAAGTGGTTTGGGCGGTTCAGCAGGAGGATCGCTATTGGCGGATTTCTGGTTTGGTGATCGCTATGGGGGAAAGCCAAAATCCAATGGTCCTTGATTTTGAAAACGGCGATATGATGGCGAGACTGCTTTCCGGTTCAACGCCTTCACCGCAGCCAGGGGCCGGAACCGCTGGAGGTAACCAGTCGGCGGCTTCGCAGGCTGCTCGCCCCGATGCTGATTTGAATCGTTAGGTCGCGTCGCAGCGACTCTTCTATTTTGAATACTAGCTGTCTTGTTGGATCCAGCCCATTCCAGAGAAAATTTTTTGGCTCGCGTTGCAACCGAGTCGTCTGATGGTGCAAAGCCATGCAGTCTGCTAGCCACTAAAAGCACTTTCTGTGCATCAGTCGAGAGTTGAAACGAAAAAGATCCATCGTCGTTTCTTGCATGTGACCACTGCGAAGTTGTCATGCATTCAAGATCACTCTACGATGTAACACGTGATCGCTGGTGAAAAGCATTCTGCTATTTGCGGTCACAATGGGGATCAATGTCATTTTTTTAGTGTGGTGCATGATGATGTCAAGGATTTTGAAAGAACGTTTATGGACGGTGGTAATCTTGCTGACGATATTCGCCGCCAACCATCCGACCGACGTCTCGGCAATGGGACGAAATGGAATTCTGTCGAAGCTAAAATCCGGTGAAGGTGGTTGTTTCTTTTCATGTCACCACGGCGCTGAATCGGAAATGGTTAGTGCTGAAACCACCGAAGGTGATGCAGAGGTCGCGCCAGCGGAAAGTGTAGAAGAGACATCAGAGGGTAAGCGTCGAAGCGGTTTGTTTGCGAGAATTCGCTCAAAGAAATCCGAAAAGGAAATGACGACCGACGCACAAGACTTGAATGAGCAGAGTAGCAGCGATTTGCCGGTAGAAGAGATTCCACCAGCACCAAAGTCTTAGTCTGGGACACTTCCCTGCTGAGTGTGAATCGCGATTTGCAAGATTTTTTAGCTTAGAACCAGTCTGAGTTGATTAATTACTTTCGCAAAGACGTGTCGATGATGATCCGTTTTTTCTAGGTAAGCGTCGTTAGGCTATCGATCACATCTGGGCGAAGCCTGGCGACATTATTGAAGTCGTCGATGTCATCCGGCTTTAGGAATAGATTCTCTTCGCCGTCAGAGTCAATCACGCAAAACCATTCTGGGCTGATCACCGCCGCTCGACTGCGATTCGAGGTGATTCGAATGGATTGAGCTTCTGATCGGGATCTTGCCCATTGTTCGCAAGAATAATGCTCGGCATTTTCATTGCCGAGTGTCGCCAAGATTTTTGGTAATTGGTCACCGCTTGTGAGATGTGGGATTCTCAAAGGGCCGCCACCTGAAATTACAAGCGGTAGATGAACGTCGGCGAATCGAAGTTCGCTGGGACTGCTGCCAAATGCTTTACCTTGTCCTAATCGAAAACCACTGATGCCCGTGAAAACCAAGCGTGCATCGAGGGATTCGGCTTCCTCTGCTAGGTAACCAAATAACAGATCTACTAACCCGACCTGGGATGCGTACCGATCCATCCACTGCGGAAGAGCATCCGGGTCATCGTCCGGGTGAATTTTAAAATTTGGTGGGATGGCGTTGAGTGGAATGTTTTCATTGGACACGGGATTCCAATCTTGATCTTCGCTCTCTAACACACCAGTTCCTAAAGAATCATCCTCTGCATCGAAAGTTTCGGGGGATTCCTCATCGGCAAATGGTTCTTCCTTTGGCGTTAGTGGAGCATCCCAGCATTGCGCAAGAAAGTTGCTGTGAATCCAGATAGCGCCTAATGCATGAGGTTGTTTAAGACGCTCAATTGCTATCGCAATCAGTTGGCCAAAGCGTGTTTCAAAGGCCTCATCGCAGGGGAATTGATCTTCGGATACCGGGGCAACTGGAACGATGGTGATTTCGTCAAAGCAATGATCACCAAGGTCATCGACTGGAACGTCAGAAACAAGAGAGATTGCGCCAAGGTTTTGATACGGATCAGCCCAGCGGGCGCCCTTCGTCAACCAACTCTGTAGAACTTGTTTCGGTTGATCTATCGTTGCTACCAATCTGTCCCAAATCAAACCACCCGCACACACCTGATCAAGGGAAGGGGTAGAATTCCAAGAACACCCGTAACAACTTAGTGCATTCGGAGTGATTCCCTCGAGCGAAACAACGATGAGAGGTTTTGTGCCCACGGTTGACCTTCATTGACGGAGGGAGAACACATCGAAGTTCTACTGAGCGAAGGATTCTATCACGCCATCGAAAGCATCAATCACGTTCCCGGATCGATGGTTATCGCTTTTTGGGTTTGTAAATTTCCGTTGCGGTTCCAAAGTGAACTTCTCCAGCATTCATGAGCGTTTCACTTAGCGTTGGATGCGGGTGGACAGAATCCGTGATGTCGTGAACTTCACAGCCCATCTCAATTGCTAACACCGCTTCGGCAATCAGTTCACCAGCTCCACTGCCCACGATTCCACAGCCCACCACTCGATGGGTCTCCGGGTCAACGAGCCATTTGGTTAAACCGTTGGTCACGCCGATCGCTTGGGCGCGACCGCTTGCAGCCCAAGGATATACTTCTACTTCGACGTTTCTGCCAGCCTCTTTGGCTTCTGCCTCCGTCAAACCGGCCCAAGCGATTTCTGGATCGGTGAAGACCACAGCAGGAATGGCGACCTTGTCCATAGCCGAGGATTTACCTGCGATGACTTCTGCAGCAACACGTCCCTCATGGGTAGCCTTGTGTGCAAGCATTGGGTCGCCAGCGACGTCACCGATTGCGAGAATGCTCGGATCGGCGGTCTTTTGTTGCGAGTCACAGACAACAAATCCACGCTCATTCACGACGACCTTCGTGTTCTCAAGACCCAAGCCCGCAGTGACAGGACGTCGTCCAATACTCACGAGAACGCGGTCGTAACGTTCATGTCCAAATTTACCAGGGCCTTCGAAGGTTACTTCGACCAGATTATCAACCTCGGCCAGTGAACCGACTTTGGTGTTGAGATAGATTCGACCTTCAAACAGTGTGTCCATCGCCTTTGCGAGTGGCTTGACCAGATCGCGATCCGCACCCGGCAAAAGTCCATCCATCAGTTCGACAACGGTCACTTTGGAGCCCAGTCGTGCATAAACCGAACCCATTTCCAGCCCAATGTAGCCACCACCGACTACCAAAAGCGTTTCGGGGATATCTTGAAGAGCGAGTGCTCCGGTGCTGTCTAGGACTCGCTCGCTATCGATCCGAAAGGCGGGTGGCATCGCAGGGACGCTTCCGGTAGCCAAAATGCAATGGTCAAACGTCAAGCGTCCGCCTTCTGGAATCGATTCATGATCCCCTTCAAGACATAAGGTGTTGGAGTCGACGAATGAACCTTTCGCTTGAATGATTTTGACGTTACGACGTTTGGCAAGATTGGCAAGGCCGCCTGTCAGCGTTGAGATCACACTGTCTTTCTTTGCTCTTACCTTATCGATGTCGACTTTTGGCTTCCCCTCGTAGCTGACACCCCAATCATGGCCAAGTTCTTCGACTTCGCTGATCACTTTCGCTACATGCAGGAGAGCCTTACTCGGAATGCATCCTCGAAGTAAGCAGGTTCCACCAAGACGTGGTTCAGCTTCCACAATAGTTACATCGAGGCCTTCGTCAGCAGCTAGGAAAGCTGCTGCGTATCCACCGGGACCACCACCGAGAACGACGACGGGAGCGTGCATGGTTTCGAGATCCAATCAGAGTCTTGCGTAATGAATTGAGACAGAATCCAGATATCGGACTGCCTCTGAGGAAACTGAGAACCGCATACAACCAAAGCGTCTAACCCATTTAGGGAGAGACGCTTTGGGCGTGTTCAAATCATTTCGACGTGATTCGCATTCGGAAGCCACGTATTCCTGTCTCAGTTTTATCGAGACAAGAATTCGACCACGCTGTTCGCGTCCACTGGCAAGCTGATATCGCTTACTCCAGGAATACCGAGCATGGTTGCTTTTAGGTTTTCACTGTCAAAGGAAACCCAATCGAGTGCGTCAGGGCTCGCGTTAGCGATGACGCCACGATACAGATTTTTCAAGTTTTCTTTTCCGCGAACTTCGATGATGTCGCCAGGTCGAAGAAGGTAGTTAGGCTTGGTAACCTTGACGCCATTCACACGGAAATGGCCGTGGGTAATTCCTTGGCGAGACTGAGGGCGAGTTTTGGTGAAGCCCACTCGACGAACCACGTTGTCCAATCGACGTTCGCACATCAATAGCAACAATTCACCGGTGTTTCCTGGCTTGCGACCAACCGCATCAAAGTAGCGACGGAGTTGTCGTTCACCCAGTCCGTAGTAATGCTTGATTTTTTGCTTTTCCATCAAAGCCGCACCGTAGTTACTTGGGCGGCGGCCACGTACATGCATCCCTGGAGGATTCGGACGTCGATCCAGAGCACGCGATGCTCCGGCTGTTTCGTAAATCAAAGTACCCAGACGACGGTTGATGCGACCTTTTGGGCCAGTATAACGAGCCATGCTGTTTTCCTTTTCACGTCCGAAAACGCGTTGTAAGAGGCTTGGTGCACAGAAAAGCACCGCGTGATCCATTCATCATTCGAACAAGGAGCTTTCTCTCTTGTGGATTGACGATCCCTACCGGCTCACGATGGCCAGAGGCGGTCACGCTCAAGTTTGTTAATTTAGGTCGTGTAGTCTCGCGATTTCACCCTCATTTCACAAGGGGGAACGATTCGAGAATCTGCTGAATTGTCGATGAAAACTCGACTTTCCCGTCGCCGGGGATCAAGCGATTCCTCACGATTCGGCCGGTTTGATTGTTTCGCTCCAGTGAATCCTGAACTTTCGACCAATGCACCCCCCGGGTGGTGTTTGGCTGGCGATTGCGGACAATTCGGGGAGGCTTTGGAAGCCGCGACTCGAATCTGACCAGCGGGGCTCACGAAATTTTTCGCTCGAACGAGAAGTTGAGCTTCCCCCCCACCCATCGCAAGTTTCCCATCGCAAGTTTAGTTGGTCACTGCATCCTTGATGCGTTCGCTAATGGGATTGTTGCCGGGATCCCGCGCTATTTCTGATTCCGGCGTCATTACCGCGTTCTGCATTGTTTCTGTTTCCTGATCAGGCATATTGGAGATGACGAGGAATTGTTTTGATTTGCGATCTGGCAATCGTTTGGGGGGGTAGTGTTTTGGAGTGAATGCCTCGTGCTAGGAGTCACTTATGACGGGGTACTTTCCCTCACCGATACCAAGCAGCACTGACGGTGAGTGCCTTCGTTCAACCCATCCACCCCCGTAAC
>JADHOA010000264.1 GCA_016779185.1 Rubripirellula sp. | reverse complement strand
CCAGGCTGTTTGCGGTTTGAGGTAGGAACCTGTTCGGGTCCGTGTGCTTCAGGTTGCACGCGTTCGGAATATGACTTGCAAGTCAGTGCTGCCGAAAGTTTCGTCGACGGTTTTAATGGTGAACCGTTGTCGATGATGCGAGAGCAGTTTGAGCGAGCGATGGCTAACCAGCAGTATGAGCTTGCTGGGCGTGCACACAAAACGGTGAAGAGCCTGGAGTACGTGGAACGAAAACTCAAGTTACTTTCGAGCGCAAGAAGACGATTTACCTTTATCTATGCCGTGCCTGGTTATGATGGCTGCGGGATCTGGTACTTGATTCATAGCGGTGAGATCGCGGATGCGATCGCTGCGCCAAAAAGCCCAGAAATCAATGATGCTCTGGAGGCTAAGCTTCGAGAGTGGTCGGCAATGACTCAGCGGCAATTGCAGCGAGGACATGGCCTTTATCCCTATACCTTGCAGTTGGTTGCATCATGGTTTCGCAAGCATCGATCTGAATTGGATCATGCGTTTCCAATCACCGATGCGGGCAAACGCTCCACTCGAAGGCCACAGTTCGCTTGATCGATGCCTCATCAATTCACCTTGGCTGATTTTGCCAAGATTCTCCGTTCTGATGGCGACTGCCGCTCTCCAGTCGCCAAAATTCAGGAAAAAAGAAGGAACGGACCGCGAGGTTTGCCGGTCGCCTACAGTATCTAGTAGACATTTCGCACTCGGAGTAAACAAGTGAACCGCCTGAAAACATCCCTGCTTAACACTACTTTTCTACTTTCCTCTTTGTTTCTATCGTCGCTCACAGGCTTCGCCGCTGACTGGAACCAATGGCGAGGGCCGATGAGAGACGGGATCGTCGAATCAGACACTTGGCCGGCGAAACTCGCTGGGCATTTGAATCTGGTTTGGGAAAACTCACTATCACCGAGTTACAGCGGACCTGTCATTCACAATGGTTTGGTCTTCACCACCGAAACAGTCGACAAGAAATTTGAACGAGTCACTGCTTACAATCTACAAGACGGTGAGCAGGCATGGGCTGTGCAGTGGGAGGGTTCCATGTCCGTCCCGTTTTTTGCTGCCTCCAATGGCGACTGGATTCGATCCACGCCGATCTGCGCCGAAGGTAAATTGCTGGTTCTTGGGATGCGAGATTTGCTGGTCTGTTTGAACCCAGTTGATGGCACGGAGTTGTGGAAGGTTGACTTTGCAACTGAACACGGAATGCCGCTACCTGCTTTCGGTGCTGTCTGTTCACCTTTGGTCGATGATGGTGCTGTCTTCATTCAAACCGGGGGTGCGGTCTGCAAGTTGTCGCTCGACGATGGAAGTTTGATTTGGAAAACGCTCGAGAATGCAGATGGCATGATGAGCAGTGGGGCGTTCTCAAGTCCTGTGATTGCTGAGTTGTCCGGGGTAAAGCAAATGGTTGTCCAGACGCGAACCGATCTTTGTGGTGTCGATATTGCAACCGGTGGCGTCTTGTGGAAAGAGCCGATTGAGGCATTTAGGGGAATGAACATTTTGACTCCGTTGGTGATGGACAACAAAGTATTTACTTCGGCATACAACGGTCGTGCGCAGATGTTTGACATCGTGAAAGACGCAGCGGGAACTTGGTCGGTCAGCGAACTGTGGAATCAAAACACACAGGCTTACATGTCATCGCCCATCATGGTGGACGGTCAGATCTACCTTCATCTCAAGAACGAACGATTTACGAGTCTCGACCCGAGCAGCGGTAAGGCGAACTGGACAACGCCGCCTGTTGGAAAGTACTGGAGCATGGCGTCCAATGGGCAATCCATTCTTTCTCTTAATGATAAGGGTGAGTTGCGATTGATCGCCCCCAATACCGAAGAGTACCAACTCGTTGATGAGACCAAGGTCGCGGATGACTCGTGGGCTCACCTAGCGGTTCAAGGTGACTTGGTCATCGTACGAGATCTGAAAGCGTTGAAAGTTTATCGCTGGAAGTAAGATTTCTGCGCTGTTGCCAGTACGCTGAGATAGCCATTACGCCCGCGCTATTGCCATTACGCCGCGGTTTGTCATCAGCTTGCGTCACTCGCTTCGGAAAAAGTATCGCTAGTTTCCTTTTCCGCCAGTTAGCGAGGCGTTTCAAGCATTGAGACCCATTCTGAAGTTGGCGATTCCGCATTTCGGCGCAAGGATTCCTTGCACCGAATCGTTCCTAGCAGGCTAATTTTGGCGCAGACTAATCTTGACCTAGGTTAATTTTGGTACACATCATTCTATTGTGTACCTTCATTCTGAAAGATTCTGGCTGTCGATAATTGACCAAACGCTTCCTTGGTTCAAGCGTGTTTGAATCCGTTGACCGTTTTTTACATCGGATGCATTCGTAATCGCTTGGCCTTCCTCAGTAAGTGTGACACTATAACCGCGTGTGAGAACTTGCAGGGGTGAGAGCGCCGAGAGTGACGCGGCTGAGGAAGCGAGGTGCGCACGTCCGAGTTTAATTTTTCCGAACATCGCCCTTCGTGCTCGCGCGTCGAGATCATCAAGTTGACGGGTTCGATTGAGAACCATCTCGTGCGGTCGCTTCAGGATCGTTCTTGAACCGAGTGCCTGCAGACGCTCCCTTCGGCTGGTTAGCATGTAACTGGCGTTGCGTCTAAGTCTTTGTCCGAGATTTTGGACACTGCGAATAAGTGAATCAGAGTCTGGCAGTACCTTGGTCGCACCGTCGGTCGGGGTCAAGGCTCTGACGTCGGCCGCCAAATCACAAAGTGTGACATCGATCTCGTGGCCAATTGCAGAGACGGTGGGGATTTTTGAAGCGGCAACTGCTCGTACCACGGCCTCTTCGTTAAAGCACCAAAGATCTTCGAGGCTGCCCCCACCGCGTGCGAGTACTAAAGCGTCGAGTTGAGGGCGGTAGCGATGTGCGGCGGCGATGGCGTTGACCAATTTGCTGACAGCCTCGTTTCCTTGTACTAGCGATGGGATGACTACAATCTCAGTTCCCCGCCAACGATGTGAAGCGGCTTTAAGAAAATCCTGAATCGCGGCTCCGCTAGAACTCGTGATGACTCCAATTCGACGAGGGAAAGTGGGCAGTGGCCGTTTTCGAGCGGCATCAAATAGCCCCTCGTCATTCAGCTTGGCTTGCAGTTTTTGAAAAGCAGCTTGCAGTCCGCCAACACCTTGCATCTGAACTTTTCGGACGACCAACTGGTAAGTGCCACGCGGAGCATAAACCTCGACGTCGCCAAAGCACAAAACGCTCTGTCCGTCTTTCAGCGGTTCTTGAAGACGTGACGCTGCCGTTCGCCACATTACCCCGCGAATCTGTGACTGGGCGTCCTTGAGGGTAAAGTAAACATGGCCGCTGCGTGGTCGCACCACATCCGATACTTCTCCCGCAACCCAAATCGAGGGAAAGGTGCCCTCGAGAATTGCCTTGATATGTCCGGTTAGTTCGCTGACGGACACGGAGTGGGTTTCAGCATCGCTCACGGTTTCAGATCCTGCTTGCTTTTGGTCGGGGAGCTTACGATCGGTTGCGTTAGGGCAAGCGGCGACTGCAATTCATGGTCGTTTTCAATCGCTGTCCTAAGGTAACAACAAACATTTTCTGGTTCAGTTGGCAGGCCATTCGCCTTGGAATACTTCGACTGCTGGCCCGGTCATCATCACATGCCCCGAGGCTTCATCCCAATCAAGTATCAAGTCGCCACCAAGCAAGTGGTTCCGGATTTTGCGATCGGTTCTACCTGTTAGGACACCGGCGACACAGACAGCAGAGGCTCCAGTCCCACAAGCCCATGTTTCCCCTGATCCGCGTTCCCAAGTTCGCTGCCTGACTTCTTGGCGAGATAGGATTTCTACGAATTCAACATTGGTTCGATTGGGGAATCGTGGGTCATTCTCGATGATTGGCCCGATGCCGAGCACAAGGTCATCGGTGGCTTTTGGAACAAAGATGATGCAGTGGGGGTTACCCATTGAGACACATGTCACGGAGAAAGTGTTTCCGTTGAAATCAACCACGTGATCCACCACACTTCCCGCGTCGAGAATCGTCGTTGGGACCTGAGAAGCCTCGAGGATAGGGGGACCCATGTCGACAGTGACTTCTTCGATCCTTCCATCAGAGCCGGGATGCAGGTTGAGGCTAAGAACCCCTGCCCCAGTTTCGACAAGCATCTCGGTTTTCGGAGCAAGCCCGTGGTCGTAGGCGTATTTTGCCAAGCACCGGATGCCATTGCCGCACATCTCTGCCTGACTGCCATCGGCGTTGTGCATCTGCATTCGCACATCGGCCTTATCACTTTTGCAGATGAAAATAATGCCATCTCCGCCAACGCCAAATTGGCGGTGGGAAACAAGTTTTGCGATTTCAGCGGCATCATCAGGTACTGGCTGCTCAAAGCAATCTACATAGAGATAGTCATTTCCGGCGCCGTGCATTTTTGTAAATTTCATCTCGGTATCGTACCGCGGTGGCGGTATCTTGTCAGGTCGATCTCAGGTTAAGATATTGAAATTCTCGGGCGTACGGACTACCCATCATCGAGGTTAACGGAACCACGGCACTGAGCGAATTTGTAATGAATTAGGGGAGCACGGATGCCGCTTCGCCACCGCCATGATTCTCAATCTTCCTCGGCCCTCTAGGATTTTCAACATGATTCAGCTTAGTCAATTCATTCGTGACATTCCCGACTATCCTAAGCCCGGAATTTTGTTTCGTGACATCGCGCCTCTGCTTGGTAATCATGACGCTTTTGGGTCAGCGATTGAGGCGATGGCAGAGCCATTTGCGGATCAAAAAATCGATATGATCGCCGCGGCTGAGGCGAGAGGATTCATTTTTGGTACCCCGTTAGCGCTGCGGCTCGGCGCCGGATTTTCACCGGTGCGAAAGCCAGGGAAGCTGCCATTCGAAACGCGATCGCATCAGTATGATCTTGAATACGGAACCGATGAACTTCAGATTCACACCGATGCGTTCAAGCCAGGGCAACGCGTTCTAATTGTGGATGACCTGTTGGCAACTGGCGGAACGATGCAGGCGTGCTGCGAACTCGTTGAGTCTTGCGGAGCCGAGGTAGTTGGATGTTCTTTTTTGATCCATCTTAAATTCCTCTCGGGGCAGGAAAAACTCGGTGGCTACCGAATTGAATCGGTGTTGGAGTATGAGTGAAGTCGATGGGATTCGATTAGAATCCCAAAGAGATTTCGTTTAGGCCTAATTATGGAAGGACTCGGTTTCGATCATGAATATTTTGATCCGCCATCGAGTCGAGTGCCGCAGCGATAGCAGTAGGTGGACTCATCAGGATGTCCCTTGGCATCGCACTGATGGCACGCGTGATCAACAGGTTCCTGTCGACGCTGCATGATCTCGGCACTAACAAAGGTTGATGGAACAATAATCAGGCTGTAGCCAAGTAAGATGAGAATCGCTGAGATCACTTTGCCAGCCGAAGAGAGCGGCACGATGTCTCCGTAGCCAACGGTGGTCATGGTCACGATCGCCCAGTACATGGCTTGGGGAATCGAGGTGAAATCGCTCTCCCCGCCATCGCTATTTGCCATGGCGGTTTCGATATGAAACATCAGGGTGCCGCTGATGGTGACCGCAACAAGCACCACCGCAAGAAAGACGATGATTTTGTTGCGAGCTGCCCAAACCGCTGCAGAAAGTTCATCTGCCTCGTTCATCATCCTCCATAGTTTCAGTACACGGAAGACTCTCAGTAGTCTTACGCTACGCAGGATGACGAATGAACGAGAAGAGCTTCCAACCGCTAGAGTGAGGTAACTTGGGAGCACACTCAAGAGATCGATCATTCCCCAAAAGCTGAAGGCATACTTAATTGGATGTCGAACGCACGCAAGTCTCAAGAAATATTCAGCGGTAAAGAGCAGCGTCAGACACCATTCCACGATGTCGAATGCAGACATTAGCCAAGGGATATCTCGATACGTTGGAACCGTTTCAAGGGAGACAACCGTGATGCTCGCCAAGATGGCCAATAGCAAGCCAATATCAAACCAGCGACCGGCAGGGGTCTCGGCTTCGAAAATAATATCGTAGAGGGAAGACCTGATTCCCTCGTTTTCGGGGCGCTGAGAGAGTCGCCTTTTAGCTTTTCGATTCAATTTGCTTGTCGCCATGACGATCTTGAACGGTTTTCAGGATCAGTTCGAGTACCTTCTCGGAAGTCATTCCATCGCTGTCAATGATGATAGCATCGTCGGCGGGTCTTAGGTAACCGATATGGCGTTGACGATCTTCTTCGTAGCATTGATCTTGTGCGCGCAAAATTTCCTCGAGCGGTAGCGGACG
>JADHOA010000013.1 GCA_016779185.1 Rubripirellula sp. | reverse complement strand
ATTTTTCATAGTATCAATACTGCTGATATTCCCAAACGGATCGATAAGCCTGTTGTGCCTCAAAATATTCCAGTAGATCGGCGTAGAACGGGTTTGAAGATAGGGTGGAACTATCGCCGACGACGATTAGTTTTTTTCGAGCGCGAGTCATCGCTACATTCGTTCTGCGAAGATCTGAAAGGAAACCAATTTGACGTTCGGGATTAGAACGCACCATGGTCAAAAGAACACAATCTTTCTCACGGCCTTGAAACCCGTCTACTGTATCAACCTCAACTCCAATCGAACCGAATAGATCTCGCAGATAGCGTACCTGAGCAGAGTAAGGCGCTATTACCGCAAGTTGATTCTCTGACAATCCTGATTCAAGCAATTGATGAACTAGCCCAACAATGATCCGAGCTTCATTAGGATTGAATTTACTTTCACCCTCTTCTTCAATCGCTTCAACGAAATCTGCACCCGCTGTATCAACAAAAAGCAATGGTTGCAGAGTGAATTCATCGACCGAGACAGATGAGTCATCAGTGAGACAATGATTAATGACAGAAGGGTCAGCGATTAATTCTGCTTGATAAAAATATTGACTAGGGAAATCCATTATTTTCTTATTCATGCGATATTGAACTGTAAGTCGTTTAAATATCGATTCTCCCTCTCGATCAATTAGTTCTTCCAACATCGATCGCTTCAATCCTCGCCTAGAAGCTTCATCGCTAAGTACCGTAGGTGGTAGTTGATGATGGTCTCCAGCCAAAATAATTTTATTTGCTTTCAGTATGGCTTGCCACGTTCCGGGCATTGTTGCTTGGCAAGCCTCGTCGATAACCACCAAGTCAAAGTGTTGGTCTCCGAGGAGATCATCGTCGATAGTGGTAGTGGTACAAATTACGTCGGCGCTTTGGATAATATTTCTAACGATTGATTTTTCAATCGAACGTATCTGTGCTCGCAAGATGCCAGCTTCGCTAAAGTATTCGCGTTTGCGTTGTCTCCAGTCTTTACCTCGAGTTAGTTTTTGACCATCTCGCACTAGTTGTTGGATCTCGCGTCGCATTTCTAAAACAACTCGAGTACTCGGATCTCGGTCTACTAATTCATCCAGCGTAAACTCACGAAGTTCAGGGAAGACTCTCGCAGGATGGCCTACTCGCACAGCCTTGATACCTAATCGGGCAATTTTCTGGAGAAGATTATCAACGCCAGAATTACTGGGAGCACAGGCTAGTATCCGATTGCCTCGTTTTGTTTCTTGGTAGATCAATTCCGCAAGGGTCGTAGTTTTTCCTGTTCCAGGTGGACCGTGAATGATGGCTAGATCTTCATTCGTTAAGCCAAATCGTACAGCCGATTTTTGCGATTTATTCAGATGTGATTTGCATGACAGTCCTTGGAAGTCGGCATCATGACAACGAGGATTGCGTAAACCAATTATGATATCTCGGAGTTGTTTAGATCGACCTGTAGCCATTCTGGCTTTTGCGATGGCGGCCATCTGTCGGCGTCGCGTCGTTTCATCCGGTGACAAATCCACGCGAAAAGTATTTCCGTCGGGCCATTGATCTAATGCAATCTGTATCAAATCTTTGCGTTTGGCACTTACTACACCTGGTACACCTTGATCGCTGATGGCGTTCTCGTCAGAAACAACGACAGGCGATCCAACTTTGAGCCGATTCGGCGGTAAATCCCGGTCATTTCTTTTCTGAAAGTCAATGATCATCCGACCAGCAAGTCCAGTTCTATGATCAGTAATTGATAATTTCAGAAGTGTTTCACCCGATTTTTCAGCTTCCTTGGTCGAACGAATCCTCCGTCGACGTGCCATTCTTTCTCGCTCAGCAACACCCTCTAGGTTCAACCAAATTTCTAACTCATCGAAATATGCGCTCGTTTCGCGTGGTAGCGTGGATTTTCCGTTCATTTGATTCTTTTGTTATTCGTTTCGTCTGAACAATACCCCACGAGTAAGTCCTGACGGCGTCATCGATTTTTGAACAGCGTGTTCTGGTTTAGATGGTCACACGTTCGGTATGCAGTAATTTTTCGCAGCGTTGAGGGGAAACCTTCACTGAGGTGCCTAACGATTGAGCAAAAAGGCTCACACGGAGTTCTTCAATCATCCATCTAAACTCAGAATTGCTTTGGCACGCAGCATTTCTGTTTGCTTGATGAATATTAGCCAACCAGCGATTCCATAGATCCCTGATGATGGTTTCGGACTCATTAATTCGATCTTTTTGAATCGATAACCGCTCTATCTTTATAAACAGCGCATCCAAATATCGGGGGTAATGAATCAACCACCTCCATGGTGTCATTTCAAGGAATTGATCATGGTATAACCAGCTTAGCTGTTGATGGATCGATTCTTGAAATACAGAGTTTTCAAGCATTTTTGCTTTTTGTTCAAGGATCGAGCGGACTTGAAAATGAGAGTCGATCCACTGTCTTAGCCATCGTGATATTTCTTGAGACGCAATTGAAATACGTTGCAACGAATTCTTTTGTTGTTCTCGGAACCGATGTATGGATCGTATAGGAGGATTGTTCTCGACAAACGCTACTCGCGTTAATAAATCCATGAACCGATTTTCTAGATTCTTAGAAGACAGAACATTACTAAGTTTAATCTTTGCAACGTCAAATCCAGGCAGGTGTCGCACCTGCGAACGAATCTCTTTTTGTTCTGCTAAGTAGAATAGTCTGCATGTCCCTCGTAGAATCGATAGATCAGCAACCTCTTGCGAGGAGAAAAGTTCGGTAGAAACACTTTGACCGTGATCAACCAAACCCGGGAAAAGCCGAACATCTAATCCGCCTTGATTAGTGAGGACGAACTTGGGCAACTCTTCGATGTCGAAGACGGATGTTTGTACCCGACTCCAAGACATGTCAATTGAGTTGGTTACCGGCTTCACCACATGATCCAATGCCGGTAGTGATTTCTGTAAGGCGGCTAAACAACGATTTTCAGCGATAGTTTCTCCAGCATCATCAACGACCGTTATTAAAAAATTGAGGTATTCCTCGAGTTTATCACCTTGAAAGTCACTCTCGGTAATTTCACATTCACCGTATTGGGACAGTGCTTTACAGACGGTCGAATAAAACGGCTTGCGACCAAAATCCTTGATCAAGGGTTCGGCGATGATTTTGGCAGCGTCCGCGGCAGGAACAAAATTTCTTCTCAAACGCTTCGGAAGCGATTTAATTAATTGAATCAGCTTATCTATAAAGAATCCCGGGACCATCCACTCGAGTGTATCTTCACTGATTTGCGATAGCGTCGATTGATGAACTTTTAGCCTGATCCCATCTTTTGAATTGCCAGGTGAAAAAGAATATTCCAGTGGAAGTTTCGAACCACCAATCTCAATTTCATCAGGGAAGTCACCGTCGGTTAGGTTTAAATCGGTGCCGATGAGATTAGAGGGATGAAAGAAAAGAGATGAAACATCGTCGTGAGGTGTGTGTGAAGAAATCGAATCGATTAAGTCATTGTTTGACCATTTAAAATTCATCCAATTAGGCGGACGATCAGAAACTTTTCGATCTAACTTTTCCAGCGAACCACGATCAGTAACATCCGTTGGTAATCTTTCTCGATAAAGATTCGCAATCTGGTAATTATCAACAATGAAATCTCGATTTCGAGTACGGGACGCGAGATCTGCAATCGCATTAAGTAAGGACTGATTGTGGCGAACGAAACGAGCATTCGTTCGAAGTAGTCCCTCGCTTAATCCCGGATCGATTAGAAGGTCCCTTGCAGTTGTGGGATCAATAGGAGACAGAGGAACTCGCCTTTTTAAAACGACAGGCAGTCCGAACAAGTGTTGCGATTCAAAGCAGAATGCCGCACCTTTTTTTGTACTCCAGTAAGGATCGGAGTGTGATCGATTCAACAAATGGGATGCACATAACTCTATCCAGTCTGGATGAACACGAGCTACAACTCTCGCGAAAGTGCTAGTCGTCTCGATGACTTCGGAGGCCACAATCCATTTGGGACATGTGTCAGCTAATCCAGAACCAGGCCAAAGCTTCAACTTTAAACCGCCTGCCCCAATGTATTCTTTTTTGTTCTCTGCTAAGGCGACACCTGATAATAAACCTGATAAGAGAGACTGATGAATCTTTGCATATAGTTCATCATCGACAATCGATTCGGAATCATTAAGGTAGCGAATCGAATTGATACTCTGCGGTGAAGAATCAGCTCGATTGACCTTGTCTTCGATGCTTATTAGGTTTTTTAGTTGGCGATAAACATCCGCCCATTCGCGCATTCTTGTAGAAGACAGGTATTGTCGCCTAAGAGTTCTAGTGACTTGGCTGCGGCTTTTAGTCGTTCTGATATCGCCGTAATATTTCCACAACTTCAGGAGCGATATAAAATCACTTCGGGTATCTTTAAACGGTTCGTGACATTCGTCGGCTGCTTGTTGCTTATCGATCGGTCGTTCTCGAGGATCTTGGATTTCCAATGCTGCTGCTATTGGAAGAACCTCTGCTAAACATCTATTTTCTTTCGCTGCAATAAGTATTCGTGCAACGCGGGGATCGACCGGGAGTTTAGAAATCCGCGAACCGATTTGGGTAAGCATCTGCTCTTCATCGATTGCATTGATTTCACGTAACGTCCGCAGTCCATCGTTGATTGCCGTTGGCTTTGGAGGGTCGAGTAACGGAAAATCTTCGATTCGGCCTAGCTTAAGCGATTTTAGCTGCAAAATGACGGAAGCTAGGTTCGCTCGTTGGATTTCCGGTGTTGTGTAGGGCGCACGCCCGTCAAAATCATTTTGCGAGAATAGCCTGATACAGATACCCGGCCCTAATCGACCGCAGCGACCAGATCGTTGATTCGCACTCGCCTGACTAATCGGTTCGATTGGAAGTCGTTGTACTTTCAGACGAGGATTGTAACGGCTGATGCGGGCTGTACCGGAGTCGATCACATAGCGAATTTTCGGGACCGTCAGCGAGCTTTCTGCGACGTTCGTCGCGAAGATGATTCGCAACTTGTTACCAATGGGGTTAAATATTTTTTGTTGCTGACTTTGCGGCAACCGAGCATAAAGCGGGAGCAAATCAAACCGATTGGCTAATCCCAAACGCTCGTAATGACCAGCGACTCGGTGAGAAACTTCGCGAATATCTCGCTCGGTTGGTAGAAATACCAGCGTGTCGCCCGAACCATGGGAAGATAACGCCGATAAACCCTGAATCACGTGATTCGAAAGATCATATTTGCTGTTGGTATTTTCTTTATCTTCCCAAGGAAGGTAAAAGATTTCGACAGGATATCCCCTGCCCTCCACTGAAATAATTGGCGCCGGAATACCGTCGGTGGCAAAATGATCTGCAAAACGCTTAGCGTCGATCGTCGCCGACGTAATAATTATTTTTAAATCGATCCTATGGGACCGAATTTTTTTTAAGTACCCAAGTAAGAAATCGATGTTCAAAGATCGTTCATGAGCTTCATCAATGATCAATGCATCATATTGATTTAGAAATTTATCAGTCTGCGTCTCCGCTAATAAAATCCCGTCCGTCATCAGTTTGATGAGAGTGTTCGAATTCGTTTGATCTCCAAAGCGAACCTTGTAGCCAACCATATTGCCGACATCATCACCGATTTCTTGTGAGATTCTGTTTGCAATACTACGCGCTGCTAAGCGACGGGGCTGCGTGTGGCCAATCATTCCGTCTCGGCCCAATCCCGCCTCAAGGCAGAACTTTGGCAATTGAGTACTTTTACCGCTGCCTGTTTCTCCGCAAACAATGAGAACTTGATTCGATCGTATTTTTTCGATCAGGTCCAATCGGTGAGCGGTAATGGGGAGTTCTTGGTCATAGTGGATCGAGGGATTGAGTTCGCTCCTCAATCTTTTTTTCTCGATTGATTCTGATAACTGCTTTGAGAAGCTCTCGCTAGAAATTTTAGCGCGAATCTTTAATAAACGATGGCGGTCAACCCTTAACGCATCGTCAACAAGCAATCGATCCGAAATTTTTGGACTGGTAGGTTTAGATTGCATGAGAGTTGATTCACTCGATTACCAAGTGCGAATAAAGATCGACACGTTAAATTTATTTGAAACAATAACCGAGTTGATAAAATCGATTATTCGCTGTTCGATGTTTAATTTAACGGCCAAATGATCGGCACAGTGATAATGGTTACCAAGAAGACAATCACGCTCAAAGGCAGTCCAAATTTTAGATAGTCTTTTACTTGATACCCACCAACACTGTAGACCATCGTATTGGTTTGATAACCAAATGGTGATAGGAAACTGGCAGAAGCGGCGATCATTAATGTGATAACAAATGGAATCGGATTGCACTGCAAAGAGGAAGCTGCATTGATTGCGATTGGGAACATTAAGACTGCAGCAGCATTGTTGGTAATCATTTCCGTGCAAAGCATTGTTGCAATGTAAATACCGATCAATGTCAATATCGGATGTCCCCCCGCTAAACTTAGTATCCCGTCTGCAATATTTGATGCTGCATTGCTTTCTTCGAGTGATAGACCAATCCCAATTGCGGATCCGATTACGATCAGAATCGACCAATCAATACTTCGCCTCGCTTCTGTTGTCGTGCAGCATCTCATGAGAATCATGCATACAGCGGCGACTAGGGCTGTAGTTAGAATCGGGATAGAGGTTAGGCTAGCGATGAGCACCATTGCGACCAGAATAAAAACACTTGTCATTGCTTTTTCTGGGCGTCGAACATTGCCTTTTTTGACGGCGCTAACGAGATAAAAATCCCGCGATTCGCTTCTTCGGTGAAGGAAAGACAAAGACGCTTCCAGCAACAATACATCTCCGGTCTCTAGACGCACATCACCAAGTTTACCACTCAGGCGTTTGTCCCCACGCGCTACTGCGACGACGGCGGCATTATAGTGCGACCGAAAAGAACCTTCCCTAATCGTTTTTCCCAGCAGAGCGCATCGTGGGCTGACAACCGCTTCAACCAGGGTTCTTTGCCATGCCGGAATTTTAAGTTTTCTTGCTTGATCGTCTCCGGTAATTAAACCTCGTATCTTGCGTAGGTCTACAACGCTTTCCAGAGCACCCACAAGAATTAATAGATCGTCTGCATAAAGTTTTTGTTCAGGCTTAGCCGCCAATATTTGCCCGTCCGCTCTTTGTATTTCGGCAATGTAGAGTCCAGGTAGGTGACGTAGACCAGCTTGCTCGATCGTTTTGGCAACAAGTGGTCCGTCCGGATCGACTTGCACTTCAACGGTATATTGCTGCGGATCGTCCGACACACTCACTGCAGATCGTCGATCAGGTAGGAGCCACCGCGATGCAAAAATCATGTAAGTCAAACCCAAGATAGTTGCTGGGATTCCGACTACAGCGGGGCTGAAAAAGCCGAGTGGTTCCGTTGCTAAACCCTCTGAAATCGCCTGTCGGTTTAGATCAGCAACAATTAGGTTTGTACTTGTTCCAATTAACGTACACATGCCTCCTAGGATGGAGGCATAACTCAGTGGTAAGAGAATCCGGCTTGTTGATGACGAAATCCTACGAGATAAGTCGCTGACCGTCGGGATCAAGGCAATAACAACGGGAGTGTTGTTCATCATGGCGCTTAGAAGCGATACGGGTATAAGCAGCCTAGATAGAGCGCCCTTGAGCGATTTGGCTCGATGTAAAAACCATCCCGTTGCGAACTCCGTTCCGCCAGTGAATTCTAGGCCAGAAACAACTGCAAACAATAAAGCAATGGTGATCAACCCTTGATTTCCGAAACCCGATACCGCTTTTTCTGGAGTCGGTAAAAAGTCTGTACCGGTGACACTCTGGACAACCATGAGAATACCCAAGCAACTCAACGCCAACAAATCGTGTGGCGCTATCTTCATGGTGAGACTAACCATGAGCAGTAAGGCGACGGCTACACTAAGCCAAGCTTCCCAATGTTCCACGTGTCAATCGTATTCGTAATGGCGTTTATTGTCACAAGCGAGGTTGCCACCAGCGGTACACGGTTTCGTGATACCCGCAAGATCGATCAAGCATAGAGGGGTCTTTCAACAAATCGAATGCCGATTTTCGCTACCTGATTTAAGTATCGACATTTACGACGATTAACTGGACTCGCCTCGTAATCACCGATTTCATTTGATAGCAAAGTAGAGCATTGCCAATCCTTACTCGTTGAATAACAGGTTAGTTGGCATCCGAGGGATTAGTGTTTACGGATCCGCTACAAAGCATTTAGATGACGCCAAATCACGATTCGATCGAGCTAGTGGCCGCTATTTCACCCTGTGGATTCTTAAAAATACAACTGCAACTACGGCTATTCCCTGTCGTCGTCATCTCAGCAAGTTCATTGACTCTGCAACGAGATTAATGACCATGAAGTAATCACAGGCTGCTGCTTTGTATTGGCGTGGTCTTTTCGCCTTGGGCGCGATGGCAAGCATTTTGACAGCGATTGGTATTTCGGATTTCTGGGGTTTTACCACGGGCTACGGGTTCCACTAGATCAAGGTGGCTTAAGTCCAGACCTAGTCAACCTCCAGTGGTAAATAATTAGATCTAGCCCGTTGTCGTGATGGTCGCTCTCTCAACGCTCTATGTCTTGGTAGTTTCTTGGGTCATATCAAAGGCATGACCAGAAGTTTTGCAAAAGTACTTTGATTAACAAAGCTAGTGAAGAGACGTAGATCACAACAAAAATGGCACGAGTCATCCGCGCGACTCATGCCATGTAAACCATCTTAGTCTTATTTTTTGCAGCTAGTTCCCAAATGGATTGCCGCCAAAGGGATCCTCACCACTTCCAAACGGATCTTTGTTAGCGGGTGCTGCGTCGTTGCTTCCGAATGGATCATTCGTCGCCGCCGCTCCACCACTGAAGGGATCATTTCCGGCAGCTGGGTTCGTGCTCGCGGGAGCAGCGGACGCTTCGCCGGCGAATGGATCATTCATCGCATTCTTCAATGCATCGTTGTCCACAACACTGGCTTGCCCAACAGCAATATCTGCTGCAAACGGATTCACGATGTCGGAAGGAATCGGTGGTGGAGCAATGCCCTTGGATGATGTACTAGGCGGAATGTTTGCGTTTGCAATTTCCCCATATCTGATTTGGGCACGTTCCATACGAGCTTCCATCGCGGACAACTTCGCCGCTTGACGAATGCTCTCTAGTTGAACACGACCGCTACCTTGAAATCTTGAGATGGATCGTCCTACGGTGAAATTCACTCGTGAATTAGCTTCTATTTCTGCACCACGTTCCCAGTCTGAGATCGCTTCTTCCGTGTTACCGAGGTCAAACGAAACGATGCCACGGAAGTAATAAACTCGCGGATCTTCTAAGCCGTTTTCAATGGCAGATGTGAACATTTTTTGGGCGTCGTCTTGGTTTCCGACATAGTAGGCATGGATACCACGACCAAATATTTCATTCAGCAGGGTCTGATTACCGTATGCTTCAACGGGTTTGGTTGAACCGTAAATCAATCCAGAAATAATAATAGTTAACGCGATCTTTTTCATTTTGCTCGCTTCCTTCCCCCTAAAAATTCATCCGGCCGGTTCAGCCACTTTGATTCTCGCCAGTTTTAGGATATCGGCAGAAAAACAGTAGAACTCCGATAAACCACTCTAAACTTCCTCTCAACTTTAGTCGTCGGAGTTGGAGACAGCAACTTTTTTCTCTCGAGTGAATCGCGGATCGGGATCGTAGTCGATCTAATCCCTCGTAGTTTTAAAAAAGGCGTGTCCCTTCTGTAGAGTGGTTGATCCTCGGTTTCTATCAAAGCTCGCTACCTACAAAATCCAACCACCACCGAGCACCCGTGAACCGTCGTAGATAACAGCAGCTTGTCCAGGTGCCACGGCGAATTCAGGTTGGTCGAATTCAACGTGAAACTTCGTCAAATCATCATTTACGGTGACATGTCCACGTTTTGGTTCGCCGTTGTAGCGAATTTGGATACCAACTTTCGGTGGGAGACTTCGAGGGTTCGCGATAAGCCAGTTGGCTTCATCTGCTTCGAAGGTTTGTCTTGCTAGCGATTCCTTCGATCCAAGAACCACTTCTTTGGTCGCCGGAATAATTCGTGTCACAAAAACGGGCTCACCTAGGGCGATTCCTAAGCCTTTTCTTTGTCCGATAGTGAACGCTTCGTATCCTTGGTGAGTACCAAGGATTTTGCCGTTGATGTCAACGAAATTGCCGGCTGTGTCTGATGATCTTTCCGGAGCCTTTGCCCGTACAAAATCGCTGTGATGTCCCTGAGTGACAAAGCAGATTTCTTGGCTATCCCGTTTCCCGGCAACTCCTAGTCCAAGGTTTTCGGCCATCAGTCGAATTTCGGGTTTCGTGAATCCACCAACCGGAAGCAGCATTCGCGACAAGCGTGCTCGCTGGATGCCAAATAAGGCGTAGGATTGATCCTTGTCTGAGTCTAACCCCCGTAACAGTTCATAGGTCTGATTTTGGCTTTCTGGGGTTGATTCTTCGCTGCTTGACTTTCGAGCGTAGTGGCCAGTCGCCACAAACTCAGCCCCGATGTCGTCGGCGTAATCGAATAGCTTGCCGAATTTGATCCAGTGATTGCATTTTACACAAGGATTGGGCGTCCTGCCGGAGAGGTAATCGTCAACAAAGTAGTCAACGATTCTTCGAAAATCACTTTGTAAATCGAGTGCGTAAAACGGAATGCCCATTTTTAAAGCGACTCGACGAGCGTCGGCAGCATCTGACGCTGTGCAACATCCCTGCTTGTGATCCGCCCGTTGCTGAAGCAACCGGGGAGACGGGGATCTGTCAAGTTTCTCGACTACGGGGAGTGAGTTTTCTTGCTGCAGATTGGGCGATTCAACACGACACACCTGACTCGATTCTTCGCCGTGTCTCATAAAGACTCCAACGACGTCGTGTCCCTGCTCTAAGAGCAAATGAGCTGCAACGCTTGAATCGACACCTCCACTCATCGCGAGAACGACTCTTGCCATGTATATTTCACCTCAATATTCAGAACACACTGACCGTTAAGTCTAATGACCGAGTTGACACTCTAGCAAACTGTCGTTTTCTAGGTTGATCCATTTGGTCACAAAGAAGATTCCTGATAACGGTTTTCACCACATCATACGCATGGAGTCCATTACGAGAATGGATGCTGATTCACTTTCGAAAAGCAAAGAGATCCGAGCTCGCCTCCTCCAACTAGGAGACTCTCTTTGACTACGCCTCAAAGAAAGAACGGATTCGCGGAATCGAAACAGAGATGGGCGAGAGTGGGTTCTGGGATGATAACGAAGCAGCGCAGCGCGTCGTGGCCGAACTAAAGGGTCTGAAAGCGGTCGTTTCACCAATGAAAGATCTGACGCAGTCTGTCGATGATCTGGAGGTTCTCTTCGAAATGGCGGAAGAGGATGCGTCCGTCGTATCTGAAGTGCATCAAGAACTAGACCGGCTAGAGGGTTTACTTGATGACCTCGAGTTAAAAGCCCTTCTCAATGGTCCGAACGACTCGGCTGGAGCCATCCTCACCATCAACGCTCGAGATGGAGGCACCGATGCAAATGATTGGGCAGACATGCTGCTAAGGATGTACTCCGCTTGGGCAGTTGATTCTGGCTACAGTATTGATTTGTTGGATCGTCAAGAAAACGAGGAAGCGGGGATCAATCACGCATCGATTGCGATTCGTGGACTGATGGCTTACGGCTACCTAAAAGGAGAAGAAGGGATGCATCGATTGGTGCGCATCAGCCCTTTTAACAGTGAGGGTAAACGCCAGACGAGTTTTGCTGCTGTGAGCGTTGCGCCAGAGATTGACGATTCAATCGAAATTGATATTCAGGAAAAAGATGTTCGCGAAGATCGGTATCGAGCGGGTGGCGCGGGTGGCCAGCATGTCAATAAAACCGATAGTGCGATTCGGTTGACGCATGTGCCAACCAATACCGTCGTCCAATGCCAAAACGAGCGTAGCCAGCATCAGAATCGAGCCACGGCATGGAAGATGTTGCGAGCCAAATTAGCGAGAATCGAAGAAGAAAGACGCGAGGCAGAGGACGCCAAGAAATACGAAACTCAAGCAAAGACAGGTTTCGGCTCTCAGATCCGCAATTATTTTCTCCATCCAGATCAGAGGGTGAAAGATGCCCGAACAGGTCATTACGTTGGTAACTTCAACAGCGTGATGGATGGTCGCGAGCTTCAAGGTTTCTTTGATGCGTTTCTACGACTAAAGGCAGGGAAACCACTTGGTTGATTAACGCAAGACATAAAAAGCATCGCTCTTTAAGACTCTCTGCCTTGCGGTGAGTCATTGAATGACCGTGATTTGCTGATTAAAAACCTAGATGGAGTCATCAGCTTTTCTGGGTATACGAAGTTTCACTCGCTCGCTGATGATGAGGGGCCGAGTAGAAGTATCTGTGTTCATTCGGAGATTTTCATTGAAAGAAAATCCCCTGAAATTCGACTTTTCGTTATTTTCTACAGAGGTTAACGCACTTAGTTTGGTTTTCGCCTCGATTACTTCTGACAATTGTGCGTTGAGCATGCGATTGCGCCGGACTTGGCGATTGAGTTGTTCTTTTTGCTCCAGATAATCGTATTCGAGTTGATGGAGTGAGGAAGTGATCGAATCGCTACTTCTTTTTATCGCTGCGATTTCTGTGTTTTTCTGCTCAAGCTCGACCCTTAATTCTTTGATGGTCGATTCATGATGTTTTGACTCCAAGTATTGTTTCTTGCGAGTTTTCCAAGCGAATTGCGATCTTGCCAAACGGATAGCGAGTGCCTTGTCTGGATTATGATTGGCTTTTAATTTTCTCGAGAAGCAACTTCCAAAAATTAGTCCTGCGACAAAAAAAAGAATTGCTGAAAAAACGGGAATGCCAGCGAGATCCAACATCGGAGGGGTTCCGGGGTCCGAGACAATATGGCTGGTAGACTTACCATCTCATCTCTGCGTACCAAACAAGCAACTTGGCGTCGACGCCAGTTTTTAGAACTTCGCCTTCCTAGGTCGCGAAATTTTAATTCTGGGCGTTAATCTGGATGACCACACCTTTAAATGCCGGCGTTCGACTGGCGGGATCCGCCTTTCTTGATACCAAGACATTCGCCTCAGGATAGTACATTAGAACGTTTCCGCGTTTGATGTTTCCAAATTCCCTTACTCGTATATTGCTCATTTTCCCTGTGTCACTGGTCACCATCACTTTTTGATTGTGGCGGAGGCTGATTTCATTCATGTCAGCGGGGTGCATTAGTATGACATCACGTCCATCTTGGTTTCTGTAAAGGTCCTCTTCTTCGTAAACGACGGTGTTAAATTGCCCTTCACTTCTTACGGTCATTAGTCGGAATTGACATCTTTGTTTACCTTTTAATTCAGGCAACGAATGGCAATGAAGCCGTGCTTTTCCGCTATCGGTAGCAAAATCAGGTCGATGAAGAGTTCGACCCGCGATATGGAATTCCTCTTTGCTTTTACCGATCTCTGCGATGGACGAGTAACCAGGGACTACAGAAGCAATCCAACGTCTTATCTCCTCGGGATTACGCATCGACCGCCAATCAACCTTTGTTGAGGTTTCCTTAACCTTTGAACCAAAGGCTGCGATTAAGCTGATTTCACTTCGAGGACCTTGCAAACGTCTCGGGCCACCATCGCTCAGGCGAACAAAATTAAACATGGATTCTTGCGTGGTCGGAGCTGGCTCTTCATCACGGGCTAAAACGGGTAACACATAAGTTTCCTCAGCTAATCCATGAAAGTGACCAGTATTGAGTGTGGTGTTCAGCATCACGCACATTTTTAGTTTCGAAAGAGAAGCTGCCGCGAATTCTGAATCTGGATTAGATCCATATAGATTTCCACCAAGAAAAAATCCAACCTGCATCTCTGATCGATCCGCGGATTCCATGCAGGCGAGCGTATCCAGACCATCGGCAGTCGGTAACTTTAATGAGTGATGATTCTCAAGTGCTTGAAATATTTCCTTCTTCAACTTTGGTGTGACACCGACACTACCAATCCCTTGAACATTGCTGTGGCCGCGTATTGGCATCAATCCACAGCCCGCCCTACCAACCATACCGCGACACAGAGCAAGGTTGGAAATTGCCTGCACATTTTGAACTCCGTGAGCATGGTGAGTGATGCCCATGGTCCACGCAAACACGGCGCGTTCTGATTTAGCGTAGATTTTCGCGATTTCCTCGATGCTTGACCTAGGGACTCCACTTTTCTCCTCGATCTCGCTCCAAGAAAAATCTCTTACTTGATCCGCCCACCGCTCACTGTCTTGGCAATAAGATTCGAGAAAATCATGGTCCATCGCGTCTAACTGCTGCAATGATTTAGCGATTCCCCACAGAAGGGCAAGGTCACCACCGATGTCTGGCTGTATATAATGCGTGGCGATTTTGGTTCCGAAAATAAGCGATAGCGGATCGCTTGGGATACGAAATTTCACTAGGCCTGTTTCTCGGACAGGATTAATCACAATTACTTTTCCGCCACGTCGTCTCACGTGCATCAGGCTTGTCATTAGCCTCGGGTGGTTACTCGCTGGATTACCACCAATCAAAAAAACGCAATCTGATTTTTCTAGATCCTCAAGCACGATGGTAGCTGTTCCTGTACCAATGCTAGACTGGAGACCAACCCCACTCGCTTGGTGGCAGTAATAACTGCAATTATTGACGTTATTGGTTCCAAATAACCTCGCGAACAATTGCAATAAAAAACCGGCTTCGTTGCTGCTTCGACCGCTGAAATAAAAGAAGGATCGGTTCGCTTCGACGCGATCAAGTTTGTTGACGATATCTTCGATCGCTTCTTCCCAATTTACTGGTTCGTAATATCGGCTTCCTTGTCGATAACGTAATGGTTGATTAAGCCTTCCTAAACTCTCAAGTTGACGGGGCGAGAACGATTTCAGCTCATCGATACTATGACTGCTCCAAAAGTCGGGAGGAATTGCTGGCTGCATATCAGCCACCATCGCTTGCAAACTTTTTTTACAAACCTCCGGGAACGTGCCTTTCTCATTGACCATTCCGCCTTTTTGTCCGCCCATACCTAGCGCGCATGTCTTACACGCGTTACGAGAACGCATCGCGCGATAGAGCTTTAGCAATCCGCCCGCTTCTCTCGCTTTTTTGAAGGTGTAGTGAATCGCCCGAAAACCGCCACCACTTGCTACTTTCATTGTTGTTTTGGCCGATTCATTCTTGAGGGTTTAACCGCCATTTCACCAACTGTTGTCCTACCGATATCGGTCGAATCGAATGTTCTTGAAACAGCGAAAGTTATTGCGGTCACGTTCAATAATCATATGACATCAGCACAAAATAGTGTGGTGATATTCAATCACTAGTTATTTTTGCGGTTTAAATAGTATCGGTAAGATGTGTGTCGTTCTTGTTGTGGTTAATCTGCAAGGTTTCCGCTAAACCTTGCATGTGATGGCAGATGATTTTTAGCGATACCATTCATCGCTTTGACCCAGCCTAGTGGTCTTCCACCGTAACTGACTGCCCCCCAACCTTTTGCATCCAACTTTATTGTTTCGCCTCTCAGATATTGCTTGGTAGATTCTTTATCAAGAGCAAAATTTTGGTTTGCTTTTTTTTCTGTCAAACCACGTAGTGCACCCGCGTGTGAAGGTTTCCAGGTTTGACCTGTGCGGTGTGCAATCTCTGGTCCATTGACTGCGATGGACTCTACCCAATGAGGAGCATTGTTTGACCATGCGAAGAGCGAACCTCCTGCCTGGCGCAGACGGCATTGCCTGAAGTCATCGACATACCAATCTTTTAATGGTGCATCACACACTCTCGTCTCGATAATCTTTCTGGGCCTGACTGACACGTTATGAACATTTTTTATTTTCAGACGAGAGGCAAACGCGCCGGCACATTGATGAAGATGTGGCCACAAACGATAACAACTTGAGCTTGTTTCGTACTCTTCCAACCTCGGGGAGGGAGCGGGTTCAAACATGCCGGATTTTAATAATCGATCTACCTGATCTTCATTTTCTGCTTCCGCGAAAGTGCATGTACTATAAACAAGCGTTCCACCCTCAACGATAAGTTGGCTGGCTGCGTCCAAGATGCGTTGTTGTCTCAAGGCGCTGTGTTCCACTTGCGGTTGTGAGAAAGAGGATTCTCTTTGCTTGCCTTTTGATAACATCGCTTGTCCGCTGCATGGTGCATCCACCAAAACGATGTCAAAAACCGATCCTAGTTTTTTTGCCAAAACAGTTGGATCGAGCGAAGAAACGGCAAAACGATTTGATCCAGTTCGAGAAAGATTAGACGTCAACGAGGGTACACGTGTACCAATGACCTCGTTTGCCAAGAGAAAACCCTGAGACTGTTCAATCATCTCTAGCAACGCGGACGCTTTAGCCCCTGGCGCAGCGCATAGGTCGCAAATAAGCAGTGGACTGGTAGGCGATCGATCAGCATCACAAAGTGCCAGTGCTAACAGAGATCCTGCATCTTGTACGAAATACGCTCCAGAGGCGTAAGCAAGCGTCCTTGTCGGGCCGTAACTGTTCTCGGTAGGACGGTTACCTAACGCGTACCAAGGAATGGTTTCTGATCGAAATGGGATTTCATCAACGGAGAAATCATGGCGTCTACGAATAATATTGCCATGCTTCGTCTGTAGACCACTGCGAAACGCTTCGATGGAATCAGGAACACGGATTGTCCCGAGTAGTTTTTTTAAATCGTTATCGGTTAAGCCTTTCTTTTCAATCATTTCAACGCTCTGAATTGATTCGCCGCAGCAGTGAGACAGCAGAAGCTAAAATACCTGCAAGTAGTAGGGGCGAAGTGAATGTGAACATAATGAAGATCACATGGGAGGTACGCTGATTTCCGCCTAGATTACTTGACACTTGAGACGAGCCAGAAAAAGTGAGTTCCCCCTGTATAGCATCGACTCGTGATGCATAAAAAAATCCGGCAGACATGATGGAAAAGACGAGCATCAGAAGCATCATTGTTCCAATACTTATCTGAGTCTTGTTTTGAGCCATGAGATTACGCACCGAAAAAAATTTCTAGCAGCGATTAGAATGGTGATATATTCGATTCGATAACAAATACATTGCTGAAAGAAATATTATGCAAATATTTGTTTGGTTTTCACTTTTAGAGGTTTTGCTGAGAGCGATTTTGCAACTGCCGTTGCTGCTCGTACAAAGCGATCCCCACCGTTGTTGCAAGATTTAGGCTTCGTACTTTAGTCGTGGTGGGCAGTCGTAATGCCCGAGGGTCGTTTGGGTCCAGAATGGATTCTGGTAGCCCAGAACTTTCGCGACCAAAAACAAAGACATCTTCCTCTTTAAACTCTACATCCCAAACGGCTCGCTTTGCGAATTTCGAGAAAAAGAAATAACGTTCAGAGGGAACCCGTTCTTTCAGCACGTCCCAATTTGGAACCAGCTCAAGATTGAGATGTGACCAATAATCGAGTCCTGCACGTCGTACACGTTTTTCATCAATTTGGAAAGAAGCTGGCTCAACAATCCATAGCTTGGCATTCACGGCAACGCAGGATCTACCGATATTGCCTGTGTTCTGTGGGATTTCCGGTTGAAACAGCACGACATGCGCTGAGGGCGTTCCCCCACCCTGAATTTCCGGAAAATCGCTATCATGTGGTGGAATTGCTTCGTGGTTCACAGTGTCTTCCCACTGGTTCATCGGTGTTAATTCAGTGAAGTTGGGAGGATGATCCGCTGCGGAATCCTACTCTTTTCATCGTTTGATTAGGACGGGTGTTACTAAAGACTCTATCTGAACTATCTCACTTCCATTCGCTCCCATTCCAATTATGCCAATCCAAGTTACTTGTCCCAAGTGTTTCAAACGGTTTCAGGTCAGCGAAAAGTTCGCCGGAAAAACGGGACCTTGCCCCAATTGTAAAAATCAAATCAGGGTCCCCGATGCATCCGAGGAAGTGGTCATTCATGCACCAGATGATGGTGCACCCAAGGACCGTTCAGGTCAGAGCGTTCTGAAGCCTTTGAAGCGTCAAGAGACCGATGTGACGAAGAAAGGGTTATTGGTCACCGGGGCATCGATTCTTGTAGCGGTAGGAGCCGCAATTGCGTGTCGTTACGCGTTTGATTCAGGCGGACCACCGATATGGGTGCTTGCAGTCGGTTCATTACTACTCGGGCCGCCCTTAGCTTGGGCTGGTTACGCTTTTGTTCGTAACTCGGAACTAGCACCTTATACCGGTTCGGATTTACGAAATCGAGTTCTGATTCTATCGGCGATTCTTGCTTCATTGTGGCTGGTCTATGCATTTATACCAAGCTACGTGTTAGATCTAGATGCTGCTCAGGAAATGTCTTATTTGACATTTGGGATCGTTTTTAGCGTGATGATTGCGATGGGTGCGACTGCTTCCACGATCGTGTTGGAACTAGAATTCACCGAAGGTCTCACGCATGCAGGACTTTATTTAATTGTCACAACAATCTTGACGTTACTAAGTGGGATTACACTTGCAACGGGTTAGTGAGATCCCGGTGCAAGCGATTAAATGGGCCAGAATTTAACTAACTGCTGAACTATGCTGCCTGAAGTAAAAAAACTACACCAGACAAACTCGCTTATCAGGATTCCTCCGTCACAGGACATTCCGCTGTCACACCGAGTTCGGTGTTTGCTGGACACCGAGCCGATGCGTCGACTGGCATCGATCAGTCAGTTGGGAATGGTATCCTTTGTTTATCCCGGAGCTACCCACAGCAGGTTTGAGCATTCGCTGGGTGTTTTTCACAATGCCCTGCAACTTCTGTCTCATTTTTCAGGTGATTCTGTTTTCGAAAAAATGGTGTCGCATCAAATGCAAGAGGCATTTGTGATTGCGGCACTCATCCATGATGTTGGGCACTGGCCCTTCTGTCATCCTATTGAAGACATGAATCTTAAAGGTATCGAACGGCATGAAATCCGTGCCGAGGCATGGGTGCGAAATAGCGAGTTGGCAGATTGTTTACGGCGTGATTGGGCGTGTTCGATTGATGAAGTGCTGAATCTTCTGAACCCTCAAAATCTTGGTCAAGGCGAGCAAATCGATGAAGGATTCAACTTCCTGCGCAGTTGCCTCAGTGGGCCTGTTGATATCGATAAGCTCGATTATTTGAACCGTGATAGCCTCCATGCCGGAGTTCCTTACGGACAGAACTTTGATAAGCCGCGAATCATGTCAACTTTCTGCATCCATCCATCTACTGGAAAATTAGCAATCGGTGAAAAAGGAAAAACGGCAGCGGAAATGATGGTGTTTTCTCGCTATGTGATGTTCAGCGAGGTTTACTGGCATCATGCAGTTCGTGCATCAACGGCGATGTTACAACGAGCAGTTTTTTTATTGCAGAATCGCATGGATTTAGCCTCGTCTCTGCGTCTTGATGATGCTTCGTGGATTTCTACTCTTTTCCGGGCTGCCGAAGGTAGCGTGGCCGAACCTCTTGTCGATGGACTTTTTGGTAGGAAGCGTCGCCTGTACAAACGCGCTGCCGAGTTTAGTGTTCTTGATGAGGTAAGCATTCACCGCTCTATTGCTCGCAGACCCTATTGGTGGCTCGTCGCATGTAGCGAAAAGTTGGCAGAGAGGGTTTCAAATCGAATCGGTGTTGCAGTTCATGCTGCGGATATTTTGATTGATGCACCACCGGCGAAATTAGAGGTTGATATCGATTTAGACGTGGTGCATCGCGGGGGAGAGGTTCGGTCTCTAAGAGAAGTTTCTCCGGTAGCGTCGGCACTTGCAGACCACCAATTTGATAAATACGTCAAACGAGTTCGGCTCTTTCTTCGGCCAGATCTTCAGCAAGATTTAAGAAATAAAATGAGCAAGCAAGATTGGGTTACTGAGATTTTAGCAGCGTGTGAATCAATTAAAGAAGAATTGGAATAGGTGAATGAATCACAAGATTGAAATTCGGATAGCTGAAGACCCGAAATTCGCTGCCAAGCATGTTGCTTTAGAATTTGCAAAGGCTATTCGTAAAAATCCGAGCATCGTCTTGGGTTTAGCGACCGGTGGAACTCCTGTAGAGGTTTACCGCTTTCTGGTTGATTATTATCAAAAAGGTGAGATCAGCTTCGAGCAATGCACAACGTTCAATTTAGACGAATATGTCGGTCTGGGCCCAAAGCATGAGCAAAGTTATCGATACTTCATGCAGCAAAACCTATTCAATCATATTGATGTGCCTGAAGAAAAAACGCACGTTCCCGATGGTATTGCTCAAGATTTAAAAAAGGCTTGTCAGGATTATGAAGCCGCAATTAAAGCCGCAGGAGGAATAGACCTTCAGTTATTGGGGATCGGAGAAAATGGTCATATTGCATTTAATGAACCAGGTAGTGACGCTCGAGGCAGAACCGAAGTCGTTGAGCTAACCGAGAATACGATTACCGCCAATTCAAGGTTTTTTGGCTCGACAGACGACGTACCTCGGAAAGCGGTATCGCTGGGTATTGGAACGATACTAGAGGCAAAAGAAATTATCTTAATGGCCACCGGGGAGAGTAAGGCAAAGGCGGTCGCCCGTGCCCTTGAGGGAGAGCCTTGTGGGGATTCCCCAGCGTCGTTTTTGCAGACTACGAACAAGGTGATTTTTGTCCTCGATCTGGCTGCTTCTCAGTTACTGTCGGAGGCGACATGTCAAGCTGCTATCCAGATCAGTTGATGCCCAAGAAGTATGGGCTTTCAACTTGCAAATAGCTTTTTTTGATCTCCACTCAATATAGATAGGTAGCTGGGATTCGCGATGACGTCTTACAAAACGCATCGATACACAAAGGCAGGAGGCATGTTTTTCCAAACGGTTTTGCTTCTTTGCACCTGAGAAAAATGAGATCGTAGCCGCCGAGAAAACCGTTTACCTGCTGGTAACGCGAGCCCTTGCCAATAAGCAAACGTGGCGAATGAGCCTCCCGGTCGTAAGACCTTTGGAATTTCATTCAAAATCCGGTCTTGCAAAACATCTGGAAAAGCGGCCCAAGGCAAGCCTGAAACAATTGCATCTAAACGATCGATCGATTCGATTTCACAGAGGCGTTGCACGTTGGTAACACTGTCTTGGTAAATCTTCACACTCGGGCAGCGTTTGAGTGTCGCCTTGACCATTTCAGCTGATTGTTCAATTGCGAAGAAACGTGTTTCAGGTTTCATGTTTTGCATAATTGCTTGAGTAAACACACCCGTTCCCGGCCCATATTCCGCGACAGCGTTAATGTTCATCCAATTGAAGGATTCGATCATGGTTGCCACTAAATCTGAGCTGCTAGGGGCAATCGCGCCGATTTGGGTGGGCTGTCGTAGAAACGATCGAAGAAAAGTAAGTTTTTCACCCAAGAGATTTACCCAAGTGCTGGTGGCGATTGATCGTGATACATTGAACACATGTTATGAATCATTATCCACAATTTGAGTGCGTAGAATCCAGTGGTGTAACTGGCGAGACTAGGATATATCGATGCGAGTTCCCTATCAGAGTCGATTGACTTCCTACGCAAATATGACGCCGATGATTGACGTTGTCTTTTTGCTGATCATCTTTTTTCTGGTTTCGAGTCATTTGGCACGTCAGGAGCATCGATTGCCCCTCGATTTGCCTTTGGCAACAAGTCACTTGCCGCTTAATCCCGAGAAAAGTTCTCTAACGATCAGCGTTGATCTTTCTAGCAAGATCCATGTCGCTGGAGAAGTTGTCGAGATTGGATCCCTGTCTGGCGTGTTACGGCAATATCTTGATAAAGAACAAGGTGAAGCTTCAATCCGCATTCGCACTGATGGTGCTGTTCAATATCGGTTCATTGAGCCAATCTTAAGCGAAGTAGCCAAGTTAGGAATTGGTGATACAGCAATTGCGGTTCAGGAGGGGAACTCACTGTGAGACTACCAACAAGGGATCAGGGTCAAAGTATTAGTCTCAAGATGACTCCAATGATCGATGTGGTATTTTTATTGCTGGTGTTTTTTGTATGGACAAGCAGCTTTGATTTACCAGAGTTTGATCTTCCAAGCTCAATGGCTCAGCCCCCTTCCGGCGGCATTGAGAGTGAGTCTATCAAGATTGAAGCAGAGGACTACGACGAGCTGATAGTCAAAGTTGATGAAATAAATGGGGAAACCGTTATTCGCGTAAACGACCAGTCCGTCGATGGTTTTGAGCCGTTGAGAGGGTACCTAAAATCAATTTTGGAACTGGGTATACAGCCGCCGGTAATCATTGATCCCAGTGACCGGGTTACCATGCTAATTGCGGTGAGACTTTATGATATCGCTCGTGATGCCGGTGCAGACCGGGTGCTCTTTGCAGTGAGGCCATCTGAATGAGTAAGATTCAGATGGATAGGTTGCTGTCAATCATAATAGGAGCGTTGCTTGCGTTACTTCCTATTTCGCATGTTTCAACATTGGGAATGGATTTATGGCAGGTTCCTCGCGAAACTGACGATCTAGATCGCGACACCATCGATCAATTGGTACGCCTTCAGAGATATGACGACGCGATTGACTTTTGTAAAACGGAATCGCGAAAATATCCACCCGATTCGCTACGAGCCGCGCAATGGGCAGTAAGGCATTCTCAAGTACTTGTCGCAAAAATTAGTCAAAGCGATGGTTTCGACGAAGCGAGCGTCACTCAGGCGATAGCTCCCGTTTCCAATTTGCTTGATGCCTATCCAGATCATGAATGGGCCATTTTTCTGCAAGCGCAAGTGCATCAAGCGAAAAAACAGTCGGTATTGAAACTTATCTTTAAATCAGCGGTCGCGCCTTTAAATCAACCAATGAAAGAACAGGCAATACGATCATCTGTTGAAATTGCTGACTCTATGTCGGATTTCATCGAAGAAATTGCCGAAAAACGTTTGACCTCGCGCTCGGAGAGTCGAGCAGCAAGCGATTACAAGAGCAATGATTTGTATAGATTGCAGCAAGTATTTACCGTTGATGTTGTGTCGTTGGCATTGATGCAGTCCGAGCTGCTGGCTGCTGAAGGCAATGATTTTATTGCAGCTGCGACCCGCGCCGAGAAATTGGCAGAGGACGCGATATCGATTTTACCATTGGGTTCCGAGGCTAGATCAGAAGTCATCCGGTTGCGAATCGAAGCTCTCATTAAAATGAAACAGTCAGAGAGTGCTAACGAAGTCTTTCAGCGCTCAAACATATCAGCACTTCTCTTGCAATCACCGAGATGGTGTGCGTCAAAAGCTCGTCTGAAAATCGCGACCAGTCAAGAGCTTCAAGCAAGAGATGAACTTGTTTCCTTTTACAAAAAATCACTCGAAGAAGTCATCGCTGACGATTCGGTGACGGTAGGTGAATTTTGCGAAGCGGATCTCGCGCTTTTGCAGTTTTTTATTCGCTACGGCACAAGCAAAAGAGTCACTGACTGTCTCGATTGGATTGAAGGTCGGGGTGGGCGATATGCGAGATTGAGAGCAGATGCAATTGCGCTCCGCGAGATGTTTAGCCGAAGTGATAACGGTATCTTAAAAAACAATCCGGCCATGATTGCTGCAAGAAGTCAACAATTGATCAACGCAGGAGATTTGAGAGCTGGCGCTGAGCTGTTGGTTTTGGCATCCGATCTATCGATCTTGCCCGATGAAAGTATCGGTTACTCAACACAGGCAGCTGCCGCCTTTGCTTCGTTGAATCAACATCAACGCGCAGCGGAGATTCTTCGATCGTCTTCGTTGAGGAATAGAAATTCTCTGGCTGCATCGAGTGTGCATCTTCAGTCTTTGGTAATCTCTGCTAGTCTGGAGATTACCGATAAGACTGACCTTCAAAACGAATTGCGAGAGCATCTGCGTTTATGGCCGAGAACAGATACTGCCAGATCAGCTAGGGTTTGGCTTTACGAACTCTTTCAACGTGATGACAAGTTCCTAGATGCTGCATTGGTGATAACGGGTTTATTACAAGATCCAGCCCAAGAACCAAATGAAAAATTAATTTCCGAATCATGGCACAGAGTACTCGATCAGAAATCTGTGAATTGGAAATATATTTCTGATACGTTTTCCAATGAATTTCCAGTCAAGGATATTCATCCAACTCAACTTGATACCCACAAAAAATTATCGCTTATCCTGCTCGACGCATCGAGGCTTTCGAATCTCGATTTAAACACAAAAAGCGAGTTTGAGAACCATATTTATCAGTTAAGAACTGGGATAGCAGATTCAAAGGCTTTGTCCAATCTGGATCAGACTTGGTTGCAGTTTCATTGGATTGCCGATCTTGTCAGTCGACTTGTAGCGGACGCGCAATTTCAGCCAGATCGCAGGGTATTCATTGCTGAAGCCTTGCTGGCACTACCCGGCAATCATCTGACGATACCGACCGAAGCGAGGTGTCTTATTTGGTGTCAGAACGTTGAAGCTGCGATTCGTAAATTAGATCTTTGGACCGAGAAGACCGCCGACTCACTTGATAGGCTTGTTGCATCTGCGGAGTTATTGCAGGAAACCGATGATCCAATTGCATTAACTAGGGCTGCCGATATTTGGAGTACCGTTGCCGCTGGGATGCAAATCGGAACAGAGAAATGGCACCAAGCAAAAATTGCACGAATTGAGGCATTGCGGAAAGCGGGAGATACTACTGCAGCAAAGAAGCTAGCTAAGTATTTACTTCTCACATCGCCCGATCTAAATGAGTTTTGGCGAGACAGATACAGAGAGCAGTTGGAAAGCGATTGAGTCACGATCTGGTAACAGCTAGCTTTTGATTTTCCACTACACACCAGTTAGAGCGATTCGTTGAAGAGATTCGTCATACTCAAGCATGAACCTGGCGAAAAGCTGGTTCGGACAGGTCGACAGCACTTCGATTGGATGTTTGAAGTTGATGGGTGTTTACGTACATTCAGTACAGCACCCATTTCGTTTGAGAATCTCAAAAAAAATATCTCCATCCAAGCAGTCGAATTGAATTCGCACCGAAAAGAATATCTGAAGATTCGAGGCGATATAGGGCGAGGACTCGGCGTCGTTTCAGAGGTTGCCTCGGGGATTTACGAACTTGAAACAATCAGCCCTGATTTGTTTTCGGTTGAGTTGCGAGCGGTATTAGACGAAGGAGAAATTGACACTCGTGCAGTGTTTAAAAGAATTGGAGACAACCCAGATGATGGTTCGCATTGCGGGCGGTGGCTATTAACGCTCGCCAGCATAGACTCGGTGTAATTTTTAGGCATCCTAACAATACGAACTCGATGGCTGATTCTTAAAAACGAAGTGATTGAGGGATCCACTCCTTGATTCTTTCGGCGACGCTAGGCTCTGTTGATTCGGCCGGTTGAATGTTTGCTTTTCCTTTTTCGGGATGACTTAGTTCTTTGATTAAAATTCGATGAATCCAAAAGTCATTTAATAATTGACCGGCTGGCAGTAGATTTCCACGCTGCATACCCTGGACCGCAAGAAACACTTTACGCTGAATTTCTGATCGCTCTGCGTGCGTCGGAAATTCTGTGTATAGCTTAACGTCATCTATCCAAATAGTTCCAGGCTTTAAGCTATCGATTGCAATACGAATCGGACCAAAAGTATCAGGGTCAATGCCATCAAGTTCTATTACCATCTCATGTGATAACCATTTACCTTGGTCATCAATATCCAAGCTCTTCGCTACACGGTACGGTTCACCGTGATTCGAAGTTTCAATTGCAACACGCACTTGTTGCAATTCATTTGATCCGGGTGCTGCAATACCTCTTATCGCTAGCCCAAGTGCAAGGCGACCAGACTTTGGTGGAGGGAACATTTCGGTCATCAACCACGTTCGACTCGCGTTATTGACCTCTGTCGATAGACGTGCGGACCGTCCACCTTCGCATGCAATATCTGAATCAATGCTTACACAGCCAGGGGGATGTTGCGCGTGGAGCCAACCAACGATTCCTGCGTCGTTTTTAATCTCAAAACCACGATTAGAAAGAATGCTTGAGTCGTCTTTTGGTTGGTTAAGAATTCCAACGTTTTCAACAATGTCGGTTATTTTCTGTTTGATGCGCTTAACAATTTCTGGACCTCCCGATACACGATTCGTCCACTGTCTAATTGAATTTTGTCCCGCTTGTGTTGATCGTAGCACAACGGATCTACCAGGAGACAGGGTTAGGCGTGAACGTGTTGGTCGCAACGAAGTTACAGAAATCCCATTACTTGCATCGGGATTCCAGTCATTCGTCAGCTTCCAAGTCATGGGTTCGAGCGTTTCGACGTCAATGTCTGATTCCCACGGGACAAGATTGACCACTAATAGATGCAAGTAATTTTCTCGGAAGAAGTACCAAACCCGAACCGTCGCCGAGGAAGTGTCGAGCGGCTTTAATTCGGCGAGCATTTGAGGAGGTAAAGCATTAAAGCTTCTCAGGTTATTCGCGGATGCCGCGGAAAAAAATTTGTTTACTAATTGATCATCTACAAATATCCAGTTTGGATTTTGTCTTTCGATAGTGGTTGATATGTCGAGCTCGGTGATGTTTGTCCCAGCAGGAGTTTTGCTTTGATCGGAGTTTCTAAAAAGTACAGCAGACTGTTTTTTCGTCTTGCTGATTTGGTTGTCGAGCAAGAGTTTACGCGATAGGTTCGCAGAATGATCGTAGTTGCGATTGCTAATAAATAGGAAGGGTGCATTTTTGAGTACAGTGTTTGAGCCTGCTTGCTGAATAAAAAATACAGGTATTTGATTGAGCGGTTGCAAAGCCTGTATCCATTCATCGATCCATGGTGCTAGCTCCGCATCATGATCAGACGATTTTGATACATCTGATGTATCGAGGTCGTCTGCTTGGTTGTCAGACGCTGCAGGCGGTATTTGATTTGCGCGATCATGAGGAATCCTGAAGAAGTTGTTGACTCCTTCGGTGTTAATCACCAGTCCAACGAATGAAGGATGTTCTGTAGACGCTTTGGAAACCTCTTGGAGAGTAGCTTCCACTAACATCCTTGTGGCGTAGTCCAGTTCCCCTTCGTCAGGAGTATTCACACCCATTGTGTGTATGGGTTGATCCGCGACACTCTCACGACTTTCCTCGGTATTGTTCTCACTGACTGACTGTGGTTCGAAATCAGACTCTTTTGTCGTGGTATTCAGAAAATTCAGGGTAGGCGTAAATTCTAGCATCAGACCCAAATTGGTTTGATCTAGCATTGCAAGGATTAAGTTGAGGTATTTTTCATAGTGGGTGTTTGCAGTATGCCGATTCGCAAAGCTATTCGTTTGGAAAATGGTCCAATGATCTTGGTTGATTGGGACAAGCAACGTGTTAAATCCACGGTTGAGTGCTTTCGCTTCTAATCGTGCTATCGCAAGAGATAAACGATAGAGTTCAATGGTTGCATCGCTCCATTTAGATTCGTCGACTTGATCCTGAAAGTCGGCAGAATATGATTCAATCCACGACCATGGTCTGATGCGAAGAATTGAGTGGCGATGACTGTTGTTCGAGTATTTTTGTCGTCTTCTGTCGACTCTACCAGACTCTATAACCATTGAATGAAATTCAAAGTTACTGCTATCACTTGGATTAGTGAGCGTTAATTTCTCATCACCTACGGCATCATGCATCCACGTAACAGTCTGCCACGGTCCATTTAGGTCAGCAATTGGATTAGCGGGGATGGTGAATTGACGCGTTGGTTGGTGTGCAGTGGCACCGATTTCAACTTGAAGATCGGTTCGGCCATCGCTCGGAATCCGCAAAGAATAAAACTGATTTGGGCTCTCAGTTTTGTTGATATTTGATTCAAAACTTGATCGCGGCGTCAGCATGACGGTCGGTTCGCCGAGGTGTTCCCCAAACGTAAAGAGTGATGTTTTTGAGGTATCGAGTTGTAGCCCGATTGGCAGATTAACTCTGGATTGAATTAGCCAATCTGGAGTTAACCAAAATGGCATCGACGGTTGAATGCGTTGACATACATCCCAATCGATTGTTTGTAATTCAGCCTCATCACTCGTGGAGGTAACGACAAATGACCGAGTTGTTTTTAGATTTGGCTGCAGCGGATTTGTAATGCGCGTCCATAGCGAGTCTGTTTGATCTGCCAACATAAACCTTGCTTCATATACACCCGACACAGAGGGTAACGTTAGCTCGATGGTGGCATTTCCCGATTGACTTGATTGGTTGAAATCAAGAGGGTAGATCTCTTCATGAATTTTTTTGGAGTCTTCAACCCGATGAATTTCTAATGCAATGCAAGGCATTCCTAAACTCAAGGGTATTTCCGAGACGTTCACTTGTGCCGAGATTGTCTCTTCGATTTGGAAAGCCGAAAGTTCGGGCCATCCCTCTAAATAAAACTTGGATGGTTTCTGTAGTTGCAGTGTCCAGGTTTGATCTGCGGTTCCGCTTTTATCCTTGAAATGGATGGGTTCGTAACTTGTGAAATCTTGCAGTTGGAAAGATTGAATGGTTTTCCATTCCCCCACAGAAGATTGCGACTCAGAATTAAGTTTTCGAAACAAGGTTACAGTGGCCGTGGAGGAACTAGACACCACAATGGTGAATTTTCCTCGCGTCAGGCCTTGGCGACTAGCGACGATGAGTTCTTGTTTTGAATGATTGAGACGAAAGATATCAGCCGAAATCGGATTCGCTGAATAGTTTTTGATACCTGTGATTTCAGCAGCAACTTCTGATTCCGACTCGTGAATTTGAATTAAGTAATCGGATTCAATCGGTGTATCGCTACCAAACTCCAGATTCAGTAGGTATTCACTCGAATCTGCTTTGCTGTATGGGAGGAAGCAAAAAAGAATGGCAATCGCAATGATCTTGCTGCCGCAGGTGAGGTGCAGAGGACGCGCGATGAGTGTCGCGAATCCTACGTTTTTAGTCGTGGTTGGTTTAGCAAACATATTCGGCTTTTATCGACGTCCTGTCGTCGCCAGTTTTTCCAGCGCTTTGTCTGTTGACAGTACTGATAATCGACGATCGGCGTAAACCCAGAAATAGCTGCCTGCTCAGCCTAGGCTTCCTATTCGTCCTCTTTTTCCTGTCGATCGGCCCATGGATTCGACCAATCACGCCAGCTCTCGAGGTAGTCGCGATACGCAGCGCTTTCTTGAGTCCGCTTCTCAATCCAATCTTTAGCCCTCTCGATAATTTCGCGCTCTTGCTGAATCGAAATGGCACCGAGAAGGACTTGAGTCCGGAGGAAGACAAAATAGGTATCCAGTACATCACAGCGACAATAATCGCTGATTGCTACGGTATTACCCTCGTCGAACTCATTTTGAACTCTCTCGCCACTTAACCCAATCTTTCCCGGCTTCCCGAGCATTTGAGCAATTAGGTTGAGACCACCATTACAACGAGCTGCGCCAAAATTGGTCAAAACATCTTGGAGATCAAGATGGCTTTCAAGGTTGTAGCGATGACGGGGTGAGCGGTAGCCTTCACTTTTGAACCATTCTGGAACGGCAATTCCATACCGGAAGGCGGCCAATTCCATGAGAGGCAAATCAAAACTCCGGCCATTGAATGTGACCCACACCGGTCTCCGGTACATTTCCCAACCCCTCCAAAAATGCTCCGTGATCACATGCGGTCTGAATAGAGGCTCATCCAAGGAGACAACATCAAGAAGCTCAAAGTCGTTGGAAACCTTGGCAATCACAACCGCTGTTGGTACTTGATAGGTGTGAGGAATAAACGTGGTACCCTTATTCTCCAAGAGTTCGTCCTGATAAGCATTGATGGCATCTTTGGG
>JADHOA010000263.1 GCA_016779185.1 Rubripirellula sp. | reverse complement strand
GCAACGTCTTGATCGCCACATTACCCGACAACAGATCAACTGCAGCACCCGCTTGATGAACAAACAGGTTGCCGCTCCATTGCCAATCAACTGACTGCTGATCGTCTGTAAGCGTCCCAACAAGTTTCGCCTGGATGATCTCAATGGGATCAGGAGTCGTCGCGGATCGCTCAAGATTAATCGTCAAAACGCCGCCGGATCGCGTCTGAAACTTGGCCGACCCAGCCGCCGATAGCAACCGAACAAAACCCTCCATTGTTGAATAGTCTGCAACAATTCCCTTCTCAACATTGATTGTGGTAACACTATCAAACCCAACCGCTTGAGCTGGACCGAGATGAGTCAGTTGAAGCGACGACGGTAACTCATAACGCCTGGATGCGATTTCAATCGTTGCCCTAATAGTTTTCAGTTCCGGTTTAACTCGCAACTCCAAGTATCGCTGTTCACCCGATTTTACGACCGCATACGATTCGACTCCTTCTCCATCGACCGAAAGAATTTCACCTTCGCCAAAGACGGCTAGCTGCACCTCTTTAGCCTCCCCTTGCACGACGTCCATCGCAAGGGAAACGGTCTGCGTTGCCTTTTCTGTCCCAATGTTAACGGTGGAATCTAAAGTCGCCTTAAAGAAAACAGGAACTGGTGGAGGAGTGACCGCGGGACCAATCACGAAGACGCCTCCCCCTTCGCCCCTCAACTTGTTGATCGCATCGGAAACACCGGTTTCCTGAGCACAGATCGGACAGACATTGGTGACCGCAAATATCAGAAGTGCATAAAACACCAATGCACCGAAATTGCGACCTGGAGAAAAATATTTACTAAGCTGATTCATTTTGAATAACTTCTAATTGAACGCAAAACAGCGATGTCGATTCTTTGGTTTGACAGACGCGTCTCGCCTATCTGCCGATCTAATTGTTTGACTCTAATTTTCCATCAAGTGTGCTGTGCCAAGCGTGGACATTGCCTACCAATGGAGACTCAATCGCGAAAGATGGTGATCACTCGCTCCCGGAATCAGGACCAAGCATCTGCCTAGCTTGGTCAACCATTTGTTGAAGTGCTAAAACACGCGGGTCCTGTTGGCGCTGCGATGGCAATGCCCCAAGCACCTCGCGAAGAAAGCTTAGATCAACCGTTTCCGATCGGGCATCATCTTTTAACTTCATCGCAAACAACGCAGCGCTGCCGGCAAGTTTCATCGATTCGGTCGCTTGATCCATACGTGGAACATTACCATCAAAAGTAATGGGCCATCGTTCCTCCACCATCTGTCCAGACTCCAAGTCCTGGAACCGTACCGAGACGGATCCTAGATCACCGAATCCATCAGGCTTCACCTGCACTTGGTAAACGGCTACCCCTGCCTCGGCCGCTGCCATCTCGGCGGCGTCCACCTGATCATTGCGAAAGTCTTCTTTCTTGAGTCGATGCTGTTCAAAGCCGAGCAGCTTGTACATCCCAACCCGTTGCGGGTTGAACTCAACTTGAACCTTCACATTCTTCGCAGCGGGACGAAGTGCGCCAGCGATCTGTCTCGCAAAACCGTCTTCAACCGATTCCTGTGAATCAAGTAAGTAATATCGCCCATCACCTTTTCGCGTTAACGCCTCAAGGACCTCATCGTTCAATCCATCTGCACCAATCCCGGCCGCGTCAAATGCAATCCCGGCGTCACGCAGCGAACGGATTTGCCGAGAAAGTGAATCAGGGTCGGCATCGCCTAGGTTCACTGCACCATCGGTGATTAGTACCACGCGATTCTGTGCATCACCGCGGTAGTATTCACGGGCTTTCTCGCCCGCAAGCATTAACGCCGCTTCCAGATTCGTGCCGCCTTCGCTCGGCAGCTGATCCAAAACTCTCAATACATCCGCAGCCTGCTTGCCAGACAACCGTTCCGCTAGTAACCGTGGCTGACTCGCAAACGAAATCAGAGTCACTTCATCGCTTCCATGCAACTGTCCTGCGAGCACCTCAAAGCATCGTCTTACCGTGTTTCGACGATCAATCCGCTCCATCGATCCCGAATTATCGAGGAGAAAAGTCAGCTTAAGTGGCGTTGTACTTGCTCGCCCGGTAGCGGCAGTGCGCATCGAGATACGTAGCAGATTCCGCTGCTGCAAAAAGGGATGAATCGACTGCTCAATGCGACAGGCAACTCGCTCCGATTGACTCGGCATTGGATCTCCATAGTCCATCGCGTTGACAAACTCTTCAATTCGTATCCTCGCCACATCGGGCCACTGGCCGCCGGCTAATGCTGCTTTGGCGAGTTTGAAAGAAACGTCACTCACGTGAAGGGAAAAGGTTGAAAACGGAGTCTGCGCAGCCTTCACTTCCTGAAACACCTCATCGAGCTTTTTGGATTCAATGCTCCAGGTCTTCGCTGCTGGGATCAATCGATCCGCGCTGCTTGTAGCCGTACCCCGCTGACCTGCAATCTGCTCGCCTTGGCCTCGCGGTTGGGATTCGTCACGCGCGTTGCGATTCAGCGATTCGGTATCGCCCGCCATAGGCTGTAAACCTCGCATGACACCTTTGGCCGCCTCTTTCTTCTCGTTTACATTACCGAGGGAAGCTTTTTCGGCTGCCATCTCCTCCGACGCTTCTTGTTCGGACAACGATTTACGTTTTGTGACCTCTGACTGCTTGAAACGGCTTAACGAATCAATGCTCTCTTGTCTGTCCGCAGCTGCTTTGTCGGCTTCTTGCCCCTTGAGAGACCCTTCTTGTGGGGACGCAGAAAAAAGATCCCCCAGATTCGAGGCGTCTGCGAAATCAACGATTTCTGCATCCATCAATCCGTCAATATCATGGTCAACTGCTGCCTGTCCTTGCTGCTGCATGCGACCGAGCGACTCCGTTCTGACTTCGTTACGAAGTGACTCGCGAAGCACTTCGCCCGATTCCGCTTGCGTCGAATCGGATGGAGCCAAAACAGGTCCTCGGTCACTCTCGGATCCCGAAAGACGACCGGATGAATCAATCGTCTTACCGAGCGAAAGATTAGACGTTGGGTTTTCAATATTCCGTCTCGACTGCCGGGTCGCATCGGCAGGTTGATCAGACAAACCCAGTGCTAGATTCTCATCTTCGCGGCTAAGAGGTCGCGATGGCGGAACCCCGAATTCACGTTCCGCAAACTGTCGCTCAGCTTGTGCCGGTGCATTAGCCCCCACAGGTGGCGAGGCTGGCGCGGCGACAGAGAGATCAGACAGCGATTTGTTTACACCAACTCCTGCGGACCTCTGTGCTTCGATCCTATCATCCAACAAAACGGCACCGTCTTTTTCGACACCCTGCTGCACCCCTAAGCCGCCAAGACCACCGCCATTTCCTCCTCCTCCACCGATCCCCCCCATGGCACCGCCTGCAAAACCTAACGCCAGCCCATTATCCGCTGGTCGGCCGAATGATTGCTCGAAATCCATTTCCCCCCGCTCAAGCAACTGTTCACCTCCTGACTCCTTACCTGCCAAAGCCTGTCCAGCGATCGCTCGATTTGCTTGAGGCTCAGCAGCCAAAGCGGGCGCAGAAGATGCCGACTGTGGTTTCGATTGACCTGATCGGAAATAGAAATCCCGTTCTCTGCCATTGTCTTCGCCAAAACCCGAGAATCCCTCGCTTGAGCGCCCCTCCACTCTCTGTCGACTTCTTGTCTCACTCAGCCTTCTTGTGGCCACACCTTGATCAACACCGTTTCCATTACTGAACCGGTCTTCAGTTGGATCAGGTAATTGCGGTGCAATACTTTGTGTCAAAGGAGATATTTCCGCTTCGAACAAATCATCGGATTCGATTGCAGGAAGATCGAACTGAACAGCCGACTCCTCCATCTCCTTCTCTATCATTGCCATGTCCAAGTCCATCGCCATATCAGCCTCAATGCCACTTGAGTCGGCAGTTTCAAATCCCCAAGCATCCATAGAGTCCATCGGTGCTTGAGCGGCAGCTGACGGAGCGGGTGCCCCAAGCATCCCTCGCCCAAACCAATGATTTGACGAAGCGTCACGATCCATACTCTCACTGAGCATTAAGGTGCGGGGCGCTGCAATCGTGAACATGAAACAGATGACCAACAGTCCTGCGACCGTCGCCAGCCCCGCTACCCGTCGTAAATTCCATCCGTCAAAGCGATCATCGAGCCAATCGCAACACCGGTCGACAGAACGCCGACCTAAGCTGGTAAGGCGAGATGCAACTAGAGTGGAACCGACAAAGGCTCTTGTGGCTGGCTTGCGTACTTCCCCGGTTAACTCGGGCTTAACCTCCACATCCGAAGACTCGCACAACGCAAGAATTTTTCGACGGCGATCCTCACTCAGTTGCACCCCTTGTGATGCATCTAAACTATCGCCAATTAACGAGGTCTCTTGTGACAACACATCTCGCCGCAAAATTCCGAGTCGCCCAAGTATCTCGATCTCAAAATCTGAATCGCCTGCCTTGCTTTTTATCTCGGAAAGCTCTTGCAATGAAAATCGATTCAGACAATCGAGTAACGACGCGGACAGCAAGCGATGATGAAGACGCCGCGTTGCTTCACGAAATTCTTTGATCGACGAATCACTTTGACACAATTCCTCGATTTGTGACGCTTCGAATTCAGAAGACTCACCAAGAATCCAAGCAACGATCCTGGCTTCTGCTTCGGACGGCGACGACGGTTCAGGTTTCTCTTGATTCATCCGAATCAATCCGTTCCTAATGTGTGCAATTTTTCTGCGAGGCCTTTGAGCAGGTGATGTAGGCGATAGCCCACATTCCCAACACTTAATCCCGTTCGCTCGCTAATTTCCCGATACCTCAAACCCTCAAAGTATTTCATACGCAGCAATTCGCCATCTTCCTCGGGCAAGGATTCCAGCAAGCCACGCACGAGATTGATTGCCTCTAATCGACTCACCGTTTCGAGAGATGAATCTCCTACCTGCTGCTCGATCGAGTTCAAGATCGTGGGATCACGGGTAACAAGCTTCTCATCTCGCAAGTGATTTAAAATACGATTCCTGAGCGATCGATAGAGCCAAGCTCGCGGTTGCTCGACTTTTGGCCAATTCACATGGAGTTTCAGAAAAACTTCTTGCACCATCTCCTCTGCAATTTCTCGACGACCGACCAGTAAAATCGCAAATCGAAGTAATGCCGATTCTTCCTGCTCAAATAACTGACGGAACGCACCCGTTTGGGAACGTTTTTCAGCTTCGGAATTCGAACGGGTGAACCGCTTTAACATCAAGTTGAACGCTTTTTGACGATCGCGAGACAAAGAAAAGGTGTCTCCAGTGATAATGAGGAGACCCACAAAGCCGAAATCTATTAGGGGATATTTTTCGTTTTTCCGAAAAAACCATCCCTGTTTTTTCTTTGGTATCGCTCAAGCCGCGCGTTTCCAGCGATCGACCGGCATTACAGAAACTGCGGTCTGCACGGCGAAAACTTGACTCAAGATGATAATTCTGTCGAGTGGATACGACCAAGAGAGGCAAGATCGCCGGTGATAAAAACCACGAGAGCCGGATCGATCAAAGCCACGGTGCCATGACAACTGGTCCCCACGCCCTACGACCCTCAAAACTCCTACAAACCCACTTTAGTGGCCTACCTCAATGGCCACATAAACAACTTCGAAGGAATCCCGCCCAAGTCGATTCACTGACTGATTCGACTTACCTGTTGCCGCAATCGACATTCGCCTGTGGTTGCAGCACCGGCTACAAGATCTCTCTCATCAAAGCTGGCCATCAGTATTTCACGGTCACCGGTTCGACTGTGGTCATAGATGATGTGTATCACCCCATCGGCGTCCTGCTGTCCATCTGGATAAGAAACGCCAGATCGTTCATCAAGCAGCAAGCCTGACGACCAGGTGTGGCCGTCGTCCTCGGAAACAAATGCCATCAGATGGGATCGCCCTGTTTTCTGCGATATCGCACCATGCTTGACCAGCAGTAAATTACCGGACTGAAGTCGCTGGATAAAAAACCGAGCACTTGGGTGCATGATTGAACTTGGAGCGAGATCGGGCCATGTCTTTCCGCCGTCAACCGAAACACTCTCACCGATTCCATAGCGAGTCCTAGCTAGTAGCCACAGAGAACCATCCTTACGCTCCGTAATCATGTGTTCATCAAATGCACGATCAGCCATAGGAACATTGCAGGCACCGCGAACCGTCCAGCTTCTACCAAGCGATGTAGATACCAGCATACGAGCACTTTGATCGGAGGTTCGCCATGTGGAACACGGCAATACCCACTCACCACTTCGAAGCACCATCGGCTTACACATCATGACGCCATCAGCTAGCCGCCGTGGCGCGGTCCAACTGGGGTTCGCTGCATCGGGGTCAT